>PHBS01000122.1 GCA_002841995.1 Chloroflexi bacterium HGW-Chloroflexi-8 | reverse complement strand
ACATATTTGCGGTCGGCCCGCCCACATCTTGCAGATATCCTTTAAATCCTGGCAATTTGGTTAGGATTTCTGCTTCCTGAAGAATTGATTCTTTAGATCTCCAGCGTACAGTTCGTCCTTCATGAACTGCAATTGCACAGAAATTACATTCACCATAACAGCCATGGTGTGTATTAATTGAGAAACGAATTGTTTCCATTGCACGCACTTCACCATTCTTTGAATAATACGGGTGAACTAATCGTTCAAATGGCAAAGCATAAACCTGATCCAGTTCTTTTTGTGTAAGATAATAAGCAGGAGGATTTTGAACTAAATACCGGTCACCATGTTTTTGAACTAATCCTTGCGCTGAAATTGGGTCATTGTTTTTATAAAAAGTGTGAAAGGATTCAATAAATTTATATTTGTCAGAGGTGACTTCTTCAAAGGCAGGTAATTCTAAATAATTTTTCACAGGATCTTTTGAGATATAACTTAATCCGCGTATATCGTTAGGTGATTCTCCTCTGGCAATACAATTGGCAAACTCGAGAATTGTGTTTTCTGCCATGCCGTAAATTAAAAAATCGGCTTTTGCATCAAAAATGATTGACCTGCGAATTTGGTCACTCCAGTAATCGAAGTGGGCAATTCGCCGCAAGCTGGCTTCCAAACCACCCAGGACAATTGGTTTGGTGTTCTTAAAGAATCGCCGTATTAAATTTGTGTAAACGATGGTTGCCCGATCCGGCCTGCGATTGTTTTCCAAACCGGGTGTATAGTCGTCGTGTTTCCTCTTTTTCATGGATGCAGTGTAATTCGCAACCATTGAATCGATGCTGCCAGCGGAGACTCCCCAAAATAGATTTGGTTCTCCCAATCTGGTGATATCTGAATCTGACCCTAATTCTGGTTGGGCGATTATCCCAACCTTATAACCATTTTTCATCAAGGTCTGGCCAATGACAGATACCCCAATATAAGGGCTATCAATATATGTGTCACCTGAAATTAGAATAACATCGACTGAATCCCAACCTAATTTATTGAGTTCATTTTTTGTTGTGGGTATAAACATTTATCTCCAATTTCAAAATCATTTACTCCAAGAATGAAGAAGATTACCCATCTCCAAAACAAGTGCCTACTTTTTTCGCACATGAGATCCAACTGTGATTGAGAGGGACCAGATTGTGCAATCCTGCAACATGTCTTAATGGAACTTCCATGATCTCATTACCGTGGTAACCGAGCATGAAACCTGACTTTCCTTTTTTGATTAATTCAACACTAATCGTCCCTAATTGGGTTGCCCTCAACCGATCCATAGCTGAAGGGACGCCTCCCCGTAGTAAATATCCTAAAATTGTCACAGGTGTATCCAATCCCGTGTAATCCTTTAGTCGATGTGATAAAAGATTGGTATTATCGGAATACTGATTTTCGATCATTTGAAGCCGGGCTTGAATGAATTCCCGCTCCTCACCTTTTCGTATACGATCATTCGTTTGTTTATTTCGTTTGAAGAAATTTACATTTTCCTGAGTAATAGCACCTTCCGAGGCAGCGACGATGCTAAATTTTTTTCCTGCTTTATTTCGTTCCTGGATTGCATTCGCTACATTTTTCATACTATATGGAATTTCAGGTATTAAGATTACGTCTGCTCCCCCTGCAATACCAGCACCTAATGTCAACCATCCGGAATATCGTCCAAGAATTTCAACAATAATTATTCGATGATGGCTATGAGCGGTAGAATGTAACCGATCAATTGCTTCCGATGCTACAGATAGAGCCGTATCGAATCCAATTGTGAAATCCGTTCCATACAAATCATTTGAGATGGATTTTGGAAGCGAAATTACATTCAATCCGGCATCAGAGAGAAGTAATGCACCTATTTGCATCATCGCTCCGCCTAGAATTACCAATCCATCTAGTTTATGTTTTTTATATATTTTGCAAGCCAAATCAATGAAAACCGAAGTATCTTTATCATTTGAAGGCAATTCCTGACTGGTTCCAAGCAGGGTTCCTCCTAATGTAAGAATTCCGGATAATTCTGTGCCAAGAAATTGGACAGATCGATCTTCGATAAGTCCTGTGAAACCATCTTGAAATCCAATAACCTCGATATTTGAATCTTTTGCTGTTTTTCCAATTGATCGGATAGCAGCATTTAAACCTGGAACATCATTGCCGGCTGTTAATATACCGATTCGTGATGCCATATTATTCTCCTTTTGATAAATTGAATATGCCATTTATTCTAATCGATTTAATTTTTTGTATTTTACTGATTTCTTTTAATGACATTTTCCAAGTGCTATAATTATTTTAAATCCAAAGGAGTTGAATGTTTTCAATTTACACGATTTCCAGACAGTATGGAAGCGGGGGTAGTTCTTTTGCAAAACTATTGGCCGCACAGACTGGATACCCATTAGTTTGGCGAGAGGTAATAAACCAGGCAGCCAGGGAAATCGGATCACCTGAGGTAGCACTCGCAATGATCGATGAATTGGATCTTTTTGATATTACCCCAGATGAAACAACTAGCCTGGCATATATTGAATCTGTACGAAAAATAATGTTCGAATTTGCTGAGAAAGGCAATCAAATTATTGTGGGAAGAGCTAGCCAAATGGTCTTGTCAGATTTTCCGGGTGTGTTACGTATTCGTATTATTGCTGGAAAACAAACCAGAATTGAGAATGTCTGCAAATCCAAACATGTGAATCCGATTGCTGCTGCGGCTCAAATTGAACAAAGTGATTTACTTCGCGCAAGGTACCTGGAAAAATTTTACCATGTTGATTGGAATAATCCCTCTTTATATGATCTTATTATTAATACTGATCATATCTCGATAGAAAAAGCAGTCGAATGGGTAATAAATTTTCCTGAGTAATTTATAACGGAGAATTTGTGGAAAATTTTCAAAAACAAGGGAAAGTTTTTGCTCACCCTGCAGAAGAAATGTTTGCTCGTATTCTAAATTTTTATGGTGTTTGTTGGGAATACGAACCGAGAACATTTGACTTGGAATGGGATTCAAAAAAACAGGTAAAGCTTGCATTTACACCTGACTTCTATTTACCCGACCAAGATTTGTATGTTGAATTAACAACGTTAAGACCTCATTTAGCAACAATTAAAAATAAGAAAATCAGACTGATGCAAAGTCTTTATCCAGAAGTCAAGATAAAGTTAATGAAACGACGTGATATTAGAGATTTACTTGTCAAATATGGTTTATATGATGAAGCTGAAGCAATCAAAGGGACAGATGCCCAGGAAAAAATAAATGGAAAAATTAACTGACGAAGTTTACGAAAGTTTGCAAGAGATATTATTTACTGAAGAGCAAATTCAGGTGAAAGTTAAGGAGCTTGGAAAAATAATCTCCAGAGATTATCAAAACAAGAATCCAATTTTCGTGGGTATTCTCAAAGGCGTATTCTTTTTTATGGCTGATTTGCTCCGGGCGGTAACAATCAACTGTGAAGTTGATTTCATGGCTGTAAGCACCTATAACAATCAAGAACAATTCAAGGGGGTCGTACGAATTGTAAAAGACCTGGATATACCTATTCAGGGGAGACACGTCATATTCGTGGAAGATGTCATTGATACCGGATTAACAATAAATTATTTGCTTCGGAATTTGCGTGATCGAAATCCAAAAAGTCTGGAAGTATGCACAATTTTTAATAAGCCGGCACACCGTTTGATCGAAATCCCTGTTAAATATAATGGATTTGATCTTCCGGATCGATTTGTGATTGGTTATGGTCTTGACCACAATGAAAAATATCGAAACATCCCCTTTATTGGCCTTTTAAAAGCAGAAAAGATCCATTCTCCATAAAAATACTTGCGAGAATGGATCTGAGTTTAAAACAGGGGCTCTAAGTAACCTAATTTTAGCGTATCCTTACCCTTTTCTAAGAATTTCCTTGCATTCCCAACTTACAGAAAGACTTATATACATTCTTAGAATTTTTTTCAAATCATAAGAATACCTTTTCAGAGAATTTATCTCTCGGTTATTCTTACATTTGATTTGATTTTTAAGGTGAAGGGGCTAATTCAATTTCTTGGAGCTCCCTGCAATTTCATTATAGACAAGTTGAATAGACAAGTCAATATAAATAAAGAAATTTAAGATTTCTAAACTGATTTTAATATCGGAACAAAATTATTAATGATTACTCCTTTTATTCTTCATCTCTGTTTGATACTCTCTCAACTTGTCCAACTGGTTCAAAGAGGCTAGGCGTGCCTGTTCTGGCCAGGTTTCAGGATCATTCAAACGAATTTCGTGCTGAAACAAAATATTTCGCAAGTCATTAGGGCTTTTTTCGCTCAATTTATTGAATGAATTTATCCCTTCTGAATTTAAGAAATTCGATATTTTTGGTCCAATCCCCAGAATAATCGTAAGATCGTCGGTAATCTGTTCTTGCGTCACAACATTTTCAATTGGGATCTCTAGGGGAATCTTATCGGATGAAGAACAAGGGTATTCCTTTCCAGCAAAACGAGATTTTCGCATAAACGTGTATAAAATGAGTAATAGTGAAGATATAAAACCAAAAATAAGACTGAGCCACAATATCACTCTTTTCTTGGGACTCTTTTTATTAACCTTGCCATTTTCACAGCACATCAAAATTCACCAACCTTTTTAATTTGAATAACAGCTCCAATCTATGGAGCTGTTATTTTTTATATTTCTATTGAAATTAGTATTGGATTGTACGGGGTAGTTCTTTGGCTTGCTTAATCCAATCTTCAACTTGAGACAGAACAGGGAGCTTTCGAACTAATTTTTTTTGTTTATTGACTTCCAAAATCTTCTCAAAAAGATTTTTGGCATTTCGATTTGCCAATTCTGGTACGGTATCGACACCAGCTTCTTCTAATAAGTCCGAATATTCCTCACCCACACCTTTAATTCTGAAAAGATCAGCATGGTTTACCCATTCCAATATTAAGTCTCCTGAAATGTCGGCAGATTCGGATAGTTTCTTTCGTCCTTGAGGAGTAGATCCACTTTTTAATAGTGCTTCAACCGATTGAACCCCAGCCTTTTGAAGTTTTTCAGCATATTTTGGGCCAATACCTTCAATATTCAATAATTTTGTCATTTTTCCTCCCAGAATGAAATGATACGGATATGAGAATAGTATACATAAAAAAATCAAAAGGATCAAATTAACAAATTCAGTTTTTTTATTCTTCAGAAAAAATGAATTTTAAGCACTTTGGTAATTCATTTCCCCAAGCCGGGTAATTATGTCCGGCCGGAAAAACCGAAAAATCCAATTTTTTTGAACTCCTCTTTCGAATAAATTCGTAAAAGGATGAATTTGATGCAAGTAAGGGCTCATATTGACCCACGTCCATACATAAATCAAATGGTAGATCTTTGTGCAAAGTCAATAGATCCCAAATCACAAAAGGATGTTGCCGAAAATTAAATGCACCGGATTGGCTAATTACTTTGCTATAAACTTGGGGACTTCGTAAGCCAGCATAAACAGCGAATAATCCCCCAAATGATGCACCCAAAATACCATAACTTCCTGGCCGATGTTTAATAGAATTCAGACCTAATTTGGATTCTACGAAAGGTATGACAATCTCATTTAAAAATAAAAGGTTGCTTTCGCTACAGGTATACTCAATTGTACGTGAAATGGGAATTGAGTCTACTAGCGCCATTACAATTGGTGGAATTTGTTTGGTAATTATTAAATAATCGACAATTTCATTGATTCTTACTCGGTCCAGATAGTCCTGTCCATCCAAAACAATTAACAATGGGGTTTCAGGCGTAAACAATTTAGGGGTGTAAATGGAGAAATTTCTGCTTTTGCCATAAACTGTTCCAAAAGTGATTACCGAATGCCTTTCGATTGTTCCCTGTAAATTCGGTTGTACAGTTTTTGAAGGGATTACAAATGATTTATGATCTGGCATACAAAAGAAATTATTAAATTTACCCATACCATTTGGTGTTTTGTTAGAATTAAGAGGATCCGATATTCTTCTTTTTCCGACATAAATACAATACTCAATGTAAGCATCTGAAACCAAATCTATATCCAATTTCCATTGATCGGGTGAAATTCTTTGGAAAGGAATAAAATTTTCTTTTTCCCATCCATTGAAATCACTTGCCAAAAAAGGTTGCTTAGCACCAGAATAATAGAAAGTTGCTCTGTTTTGGATTGTGATTGGATTGGTATTTAAGTTTGTTTTCATCATAATTCCTTAAAGAATCACTTAATTGAAATATTCCGATTTCAGGTCGGTAAATGGATCATTCGTAGATTTGGAAAGAACATCCCAAAACGATTTTGAAGTACTAATTTTGTTTTGATTAATCTGAGAATAACTTTTCAAAAAACTAAAAAACTTTTCATCACCCATTTGATCCCGAAGTTGTTGTAAGAATTTTGCTCCTCGAAGATAAGTTGCATCGCGATATGGAAGAAATCCACGATAATCATAAATAGATGCGTTAATTTTCCCTTCAGGTTTATAAAAATCAACCCGATATGACCACCACCAATCTTTTAATTCCGGATATGTAAATTCATAATAAAGATATTCACTATATGTGCACAAAGCCTCATCCAACCAGGGTTCCAAAGCCTGGTCATTAGCTATTTGTGAATACCACCATTGATGAGCAGTTTCGTGAACCGCAATTGTGGTTAAATACCCCTTTGGAGTACCGTCAAATAAATTATAAAAACCTTTACTGAGGAAATAAAAACCATCAAATTCCATACCGTCCAAGAAATCTGCTTCTACGACAGTAAGATTTTTCCCCCGATAATTTGTAAAAAGATCTGAATAAAGTTTTATAGCATTTATGGTATCCGTAAGAACTTGTTCACCTGCGTTTTTATGAAATGGGAAATAATAACTGGTCACCGTGATGCCTTCGACTTCTGCCTGACTAAATTGGTAGGAAGGACTTACAGACCATACAAAATTACGTGTCTGGCTGGTATTAAAAACAAAACTTAAGTTTGTCGATTCTATTGGTAAATCTGATGCTGCTACGATTAAATTTACCGGGGCATTGGATATTGTCAAGTCGATTTCATAATTTGCTAATGGGTAAACAAGGTACTCACCATAAAACCAGGGCTTATGTAATATCCATTGTCCGTCCTCACCTCTTGGCACAATCATCGGATACCAGTCCACAAAATTGCTTTGAAGTGTCGTGTAGCCAAAAATCACGGGTTTTTGATCCCCTGCTGGGGCAGGGATTTGGGGAAGTAATAGCTCATAATCTAATTCGATGGTGATTTCCTGATCTTTTTCAAGAGGTGATTCCAGGGGGATTTTTAGCCAATATTCACCGATTTCAACCTCTTTGGATATACCATTAACCAGTGTCGAAGTAATCCTAAATACGTTATCAATCCGTAGTGGATCGCACGCCAAAAGTACCTCCAGAATTGGATTTTCCAAAATGTTTTTATACTTAATGCTTTGACTCACACTTGCACTTTGTTTAGAATAATCATAATTGATCCTAATCTGATAGGAGATAAATGAGTTTAGATTGTCATTTTGTAAAAGTCCCAATTCATTTGTGGGTGTGGGTTGATTTGTTGAAGTGGCAGTTGGTAAAACAGAAGCTGTTATTGTTGGTTGAAGCATATTCTGGGTTTTTGGTAGATCGGTTTCATTCACTGAAATATTACTGGTCGTACAACCAAAAAGACAAATAATTAAGAATGTATTTGCAAGAAATCTAAACAATTTTAGAATTAACATTGAATACCAAGTTTCTTTTAGAAAATTAAAATTCTAAAATAGAGTATAAACTAGACAATTAATTGTAATATGTTGTAAGAAAATTCCCTAACTTGTGGAAGAAACAAATTATTTTATATAAATTCACAAATTAAATTTTTCGAGGTGAAATGATGAAATTAAATGTTGGAGATTATGCACCAGATTTCAAATTACCTGCTACCCATTCTAGAACAGTACAGTTGTCTGATTTTCGGGGAAAGAATGTGGTTCTCGTTTTTTTTCCGCAAGCCTGGACACCAATATGAACGGGTCAAATCCCGAGTTATGAGGCTGACATAGCCAAGTTCTCGAGATTAAATGCCCAGGTTCTGGGTATCAGTATCGATCATGTGCCCTGTCTGGATGCTTGGTCAGAAAGCCTGGGAGGAATTAGCTACCCGTTATTAAGTGATTTCTGGCCTCATGGCGAAATCTCTACAAAATACGGAGTCTTTCGGTCGGAAGGATATAGTGAAAGAGCTATTTTCATAATCGATAAAAATGGAATTATTCAATATATTGACATCCATAATATCGATGATCAACCTATTAACCAGGTTATATTTGATACAATCATGAAAATGGACCCAGAAAGTGAAAAAGGTTTCTTAGATTCTCCGGAGGTACGAGATATGCCAGAAGGAGATGTAATCATGTATTGCACTTCCTGGTGCAATGATTGTAAGAAGGCAAAGATTTGGCTTGAAGAACACCATATTGATTTTGTCGAAATCGATGTAAATGATTTTCCAGAAGCCGGTAAGCTTGTAAGATCATGGGCAAATGGAAATTTAGTCACTCCGACATTTAATATTCAAGGCAATATTGTCGTTGATTTTGATGTGGAAAAACTTAAAGCCGTTTTCTCAATTGAAGAATAACAAAACCCCGAAAAAAAGATTACTTTTCGGGGTTGTATTAATAATTTAGGACATCAATGGGTTACTCTTCTTCAGACTCGCTAAAATCTTCATCTTCAAATTCGTAGTCATCGTCGTCTCCATGGACATGTCCATGTTCGATTTCTTCTTCTGTGGCTTCCCTTAAATCAATCACTTTTACTTTAAAATTGAGTGTTTTACCTGCAAGTGGATGGTTGAAGTTTAGAGTCACAACATACTTATTAACAGAGACTATCGTGGCTTCCATTAATTCATGTTCCTCGTCCTCACCATCTTCACTTTCTTCATCAGTGTGTACGGTGATTTCGACTCCCGGTTCAAGCGGGAAATCATCCGGAAATTCTTTGCGGGCTACTTCAACAATTCCTTTTTCGTCATATTCTCCATAACCTTCAGCTGGAGGAACTACGATTTCTCTGGTCTCTCCTAATTTCATGCCATAAATACCTTTTTCAAGGCCAGGCACTATTTGTTCTGCACCCTGCAAAAATACGATTGGGTCAGCGTTCTCTGAAGTATCAACGACTTCTCCATCGACTTTCAATTCATATTCTAAAGTTACGACAACATTATCCTCAACCTGATTGTGATGGTTTTCTGCGTTCAATTTTTTGCTCCATTCGTATTGATTTCAATATCTGAAATATATTCTTAGAGATTATATCACGTCATAAATACTAGGAATTGGTAATTTTATTATTACGAATAACCTTCATTCAACTAAGTGCCAATCACAATTAATCGAGTTTTCATTCAATAAATTCGTCCATATCGAAACAAGTTTTTCCTGGCTTAAGTTACTCAATAAATGCGATGGATAAATCGAATCCCAATCCAAGTTTTCAATTGAATTTTGGTTTTGTGTTATTGATGAGCAAAGTGGTTCTAGTATTTGTGTTACATTTTCAGAATTATTCGTGCTTTGCATAAATTCTTCAATGGATAGATTTAAGGTCTGAGATGATACCCATGGCAAAATTGTTTGTGCAGCCATCAAGTCCAACATGATGATACCGTCCCATTTCATGTCGAATGTTTCCTGAAATGTATTTATTGTCTGCTTTGTCACAAACCGTTTATTATCCAAATGAAATGCATCAGTCAATTTCTGACTATTTTCATCTCCCTGTAGGTTTATGGGTAAGATTATCATACCGTTGGGTAGATGATAGTAAAAAATGACCGTCCATGCAGAAACATAATTTGTCGGGCTTTGGTTTAATTGATCAACTACCAAAATAAGCAAATTGATTTGGTTTGAAGAATCAAAATTTACCAAATTTGTATTCGAGTTTTGTGAGGGTACAGTATTTTCAGCCAAATAGATTCCAGCAAACAAGCAAGCAAAAAAAACGATTGAGATGAAGAGGATTCCAAAAAATTTCCGCATATACCAATTCTACTAGCTATCCATCATTTTCGAATTGATTTTAGCAAGAGAAATTTTTCCGACAATCCCTTAATTACGACTTTATTTCTGAAAAATGGCAATTAAAAGAAAAATGCCAGGCGTTTGGACTTGCCGGCATTTTTAGTTTGAATTTTTATTATTCAATCAAATAGTTGCAGAATAAAGTAAATTATCCAACCTGTGCTAAAACCAGATAACCCGGAAATTGTAATAGCCTTAAATAGTTTTTTTAAATCGACACCTTGGATAATTGGATAAATGACACGAATGGCTTTTTGGACAAATCTGGAATTTGCCATGAGAATAGTCAAAGAGTCCCAAAAGAATATTTCAGATTTTTTAATTAATTCGTTCATTCTGGTTACCTTTCTTATCTATCGGGAAGTTGTCATTTTTACAATTTTTCCATTTTCATTAACCAACACCCGAATGGTTCTTGGAATTTTTTCGCCATTTGGACCCAGTCCTTGACCTTTGAAAATCAACAGTGTCTGTCCATTTGGTTGAACATGCTTTACAGGTGTTTTTCCTGAAACCTCGGGGAATTTTTGATAAACCTGTTGATAGAGTTCTTTCAATTTATCCTCGTTTCAATGATTAGTGATTTCTTCTTCGCAAGAAGGCAGGGATATCCATATCAGTCGTATTCATTGAGACTTCTGCTGGCTCATAATCCGAACGGGTGGAGGCTTGCGATGAAAAATTGAATTGCTTCAGCGGCAGATCTTTTTTCACCTGTACAGAGACTGAATCAAGTGGAGTTGCTCCTAACCCTGTGATGATCAAGATAATTTCACAACGATCTTGTAGACGTGGGTCTACAATAAATCCAGGAATGACATCTGCATTATGATTGGTGAGTTCATGTAAATGGTTTAAAGCTTCTGTAATTTCTGCAAAAGGCAAATCCTCGCCAGCAGTGATATTAGCAATAATACCTGTGGCATTTTCAATATTTACTGATTCTAACAACGGGTGATGAAGGGCATTATGAACTGCCTGTTTGGCCTTTTCCTTGCCTTTTCCAATGCCAATTGAGAGAAGTGAACCACCACCATTTCTCATAATATTTTGAATGTGAGAAAAATCAATATTGATATAACCAGTTTGATTAATGAGTTCTGATATTCCCTGAATACCTTGACGGAGAACGTCATCAGCAAGGCGGAAGGCCATATCTAAAGGTAAATCACGGGGTGCAATTTTTAAGAGGCGATCATTGGGGATGGTGATCAAGGTGTCAACTTGTTGCCTTAATCTTGCAAGTCCTTCCTGAGCATTTGCCTGACGTCGACCCATTTCAAATCCGAAAGGTGTGGTCACAATAGCAACAGTTACAGCTCCCATGTGTTTGGCGACCTGAGCAGCAATCGATATTGCACCTGTCCCAGTTCCTCCACCCATGCCAGCAGTCAGAAATACCATATCAGCACCTTCGAGCGCGTCAGCCAGGTGTTGAACACTCTCTCTGGCAGCGTCATAACCAATCTGTGGATTTCCTCCAGCACCAAGGCCACGTGTCATTAATGGTCCAATTTGAACCTTAGTTGCAGCTAGTGAAGATTTTAAAGCTTGGGCATCTGTATTTGCTGCAAT
>PHBS01000248.1 GCA_002841995.1 Chloroflexi bacterium HGW-Chloroflexi-8 | reverse complement strand
CTGTTGGAATGAGCAAGGTCAATACGACAATGATTAAGAAAAATCTCTTCACTACTTCTTTCCTTCTTCTACTGTTGTGGTGGGAGTTTTTTCGCGATCGAGGATGGCATTGATTTCCGCCTCCATCAGGAAACGATCAAAATTCCAACCGCTATCCGTTTTCGCGAGAACAACATACGCTGTATCCTGGGTTTTATTACTACCTGGTAGAGGGGAAGATAGCATTATGGTCATCCGCCATACTTGCTCGGAACCGTTGTCTGCTATCTTTTCCACTGCCTGCATGGCAGCTGTGACCACAGACTTGGCATCCACATATTTTTCCCACATACGATCTGCGCCGGCTGAAAACAACTCACATCCAGCAGGCGTGCTAAGCTCGCAAATGCGATTGAGCCAGACTTCTTTTCCTTCTTGGTAGTTCACCTGAAAAACCTTTTCAATGGCATTGACGGCTGCAGCAGAAACCAGACTATCTTCATTGGTTGATGCTGTTGAACCTTGCTCCGTATGAAGAGGCCAGTTTTCGATCACCAGGATTCCTACAGCGATGACCACGGCCAAGATGACTGCAACAATCAGATTGCGTTTTGAGACTGGAATTTCTTTCAATTTTTCTCCTTTCCCGATTAGCGGGTTCAAAAGATGGTTAAAACTAAAGCGACCAGTCAAGTCTTCAACCCTGTATGCACCTTGATTGAAGGCGTAAACAGAAAAGACGTTGATGGTCGCTCCAAGGATTATTTGGGACAGCTGATGATTATCAGCGACCGAACAGATATTTGGTTGTAACTCCAATCATAGCAAGAGGAAACCATTTATCCTAGGGGGTCAAATTCAATGAATTTTCGGAAAAAGTGAGGTTTTAACTTGACAAAGAAATACTAGAGTATTACATTATAAATAATATACCCGATAAGGAAAATGAGCATGCCGAAAACAAATTCTGCCAGTAAACCAGTACGTTCTTTTCGAATAAGTCCAGAAGGCGTGAGTCAATTAAGAACAATGGCAAGCGTGATGGGACGGAGTGAAAGCGATGTGATTGAAGTGGCCTTGGACCGAATGTATCGGGAGGAAATTCGTTACAACCGGGTTCTACGAGAGAGTGCCCAACTAGAAGATCTGTATCAGACAGATAAAGGAAATGAAGGAGAAAATGAAATTCATCGGAATGTTTCTTAAGTTGATTGGGAGTATTATCAAGACTACGGTTATCCTGGCGATTTGCTCCAGCATCTTGTTCGTCGCCTATAAGGGTAATCAGCCCATGCAGGTTCCCCTGGCTTCAAAGGGGATGACCTACTTCGATTTTATTGCCGACCGAATTGATGCTGCAAAAACGGTTGAGCCCTCCCGATGTGGTTGGGGAATGATGCTATCACTGGTCGCCCTAGGTCCCATCTATTCATTCGTTTATACCGAAGTTGGAATT
>PHBS01000121.1 GCA_002841995.1 Chloroflexi bacterium HGW-Chloroflexi-8 | reverse complement strand
AGTTGTGCCTTCAAAGGCTTCCTTAAATTGAATTTGTACCTGTTGTTGGTAACTTTGAGGTTGTACATTTCGAGTTTGAGGACGTCTCGCAGAGGATCTGAAACCTGCACCTGATCCACCAAAAATAGCACTGAAAAAATCTGAAAAGCCACCCCCAAACATATCCTCAAAATCATTCACTTCTACACGAGTACCCGAGCCGCCACCTTGGGTCCGACTTACCCAATCCTGCCAATTAAAATTGTTTGCATCGCCACCACGTTGTTGCCATTGAGAGTAGGAATCACCAAGCTGGTCGTATCTTGCGCGCTTTTTCGAATCGCTAAGGACCTCATTTGCCTCATTGATTTCTTTAAATTTATCCTCAGCTTCTTTGTTGCCCGGATTTCGATCCGGGTGGTATTTCATCGCAAGTTTTCGATATGACTTTTTAATTTCATCATCCGATGCACCACGGGGGACACCGAGAATTTTATAATAATCTTTATAATCCATACTTATATTATGATACAGCTAAAACGAATGTCAAGGTCTGGGTAGAACTCTAACAGAACACTAATAATTTTCTGAGATTTTGTTTATTTTTCATGTTCAATTTGAATGATTAACAACCGGAAAAAATTTTTCTATTCGATTAATAATTGTTAAATCATGCTATGATTAATGCATGAATCCAAGTAAAGACCGGATATTAATAGTAGAAAGCGATCCAGAAATCAGCGATTTTATTGGCCGGCAAGCCCTTTCTTCCGCTGGATTTCAAGCTTTCACAGTTAATGATGCCAGCAGTGCCATTTCAAAAATTCTTCAGATATCACCTGACCTGATTATTACGAATATAAAGCTACCCGGTCTGAGCGGGAAAGATTTAATGGTCGCGCTTAGTTCACAGGGCATTAATATCCCTATCATCGTAATTGCACAGGTTGGACAGGAATCTGAAGTGATTCAGACATTCCGTCTTGGGGCGGTTGATTATCTTATTTGGCCTTGCCAGGAACCCGAAATCATTCGATCTGTCGAACGAATCATTCAGCAGATACATGAAACCCGTGATCGTTCAATATTGGAAAAAAGGCTTTCCGAAATAAATCAACAATTACAACAAAGAGTCAGGGAACTAACTGCAATTTTTTCGATGGGAAAAGCTGTAACATCGATAACCGATCAGCGGATTCTTTTTGAAAAAATTAACAATATTGCTGCGCAGGTAAGCCAGGCAGATGTATCCTGGTTTTTATTGCGTGAAGAAGAGAGGGAAAAGAAATTTCTCCTTGCAGCTGAGAAAAATCTTCCAGATCATATTAATGATTTTTTATTTCGGACCTGGGATGATGGTGTAAGTTCACTGGTAGTGATGTCTGGAGAATCGCTCCGACTTCATGGAGATCCTTTACACCGCTTTCGAATTAAGACAATTGGTCAATCAATTATGGTCGTTCCCATAAAAGTTCAACGACAAGTGATGGGAATTTTGGCAGTAATGCGAAAAGAAATCAATCCTTTTTCAGATAGTGACCAACATTTGCTGGAAGCAGTTGCCGACTATGCTTCCATTTCTCTTGTAAATGCACGCTTATTCCGCGCAATAGAGGCCCGTGCCCAAGCTCTCCAGGATTTAGCAAATAGCTACTCGGGTAGTGAAAAAATTACACAGGAGAAATTGATTTTAATTGAACAAAATCTTGCTCAATCCAGCCAATTAATGCTCACCAATTTAGACGAGCTAACTCTGGATGTGACTTCCCGGTGGACAGCAACCCAAAGAAAGAATTTGTCACTCTTAAAAGAAAATATTCTCAACTTTGATATGATCTCTAAAACGATAATTCCCATAAAAAACGCTTACCGGGTTGATCAAGGTACAACAACAGACCTGATGATTCTTGTTACGGATTTAGAACAAAGATTCAAGCCTATTGTTAATCATTACAATTTGACTTACAAAACTTTTCTTCCCGAGTTTCCAATTTTTGTTAGCCAGGAGAAATTCCAAATTCAGGATGTCATACAAGGATTAATTACCAATGCGATTCAGTTTTGTCAGGAAAAAGGTGAAATTCAAGTCTCAATTTCTCAAATTTCCAATAACCAGTGTCAAATAGATGTTTCGAATACGGGTCTAATTAATTTAAAACAAAGTGAATCGATTTTGCAATCAAGTAACAGTGAAAAAGAAAGAAAAGCTCGCTTTGCAGGAATCGGAATCAGCCTCGGATTAATCCAGGAAATTATTCTTAATCTCAGCGGTAAAATATGGGTCGATTCAAAAGAAGAAAACAAAACGACTTTTCATATGACTGTACCAATTATTAACCCCAAAGCCTAAAACACAATGACAAATCCAACACAAATACAGATGATTTTAATCATTAATGCCGATGGTCAGATCAATTTCTTATTGGAACGGATCGTAAAGTCAATGGGTTATATGGTGGATATTAGCACTACAACTTCAGATGTTTTGAAATATTTTTCACCATCACCACCTGCCTTGGTTATCGTGAACGAATCATTGATTTCCGATGATGATTTTTCCTGGGTCAAGGATATCCGCCAGCAATTCCCACTTCTCCCAATTATTATCTATTCAGACAAAGAAAATCTCAAGATGCAGAAAGAAGAGTTGCGTAAGGGAGCAAACGATTTTCTTTATCCCCCAATCACCCGGGATGAAATTGTGAGTATGATTTCTTCAAATATCCAGAAAACGATTTCATTAAAGAATTATATTATTCTTGAATCGAGGCGGGCAACACAACAACTTCAAGCGAGAGTCAATGAATTGGAAGCCTTAATTCGATTGGGTAGATCCGTCACAAGTTCCCTTGATCTTGATGAAGTATTACGGTTGATTGTCGATTCAGCTGTGGAAGTCACAGGTTCTGAAGAGGGCAGTTTATTGTTGGTCGACGAATTAACCGGGGATCTCTATATGCGGGCTTCTCGAAATTTTAATAACGATTTCGTCAATACTTTCCGATTACCGGTCCAGGATTCACTCGCAGGTTCAGTCTTGAGAACAGGTGAACCGGTAATATTGGATGAAGGTACTCCGCAAAAAATAAAGACCGCATATCTGGTCCACAGCCTGATCTATGTGCCATTAAAGTTAAAGGACCAGGTCATCGGTATACTTGGAATTGACAATCGTCATACCAGAGTCTCTTTCCGTCAAAAAGATGTTCTCTTACTCTCGACCATGGCCGAATATGCGGTCATTGCAATTGAAAATGCGCGCCTATTTACCGAAACCAAGAATGAGAAAAATAAATTAGATACAGTCATTGGTGAAATTGAGGATGGGGTTTTGGTTCTGGATCAAGACCAAAGGGTCATATTAATCAATCAAATGGCTCAACAAGCTTTGGATATCAATTTTGTGATAAATCCTGGTGTACCTATCCAGGCAATTGTTGAAAATCAAGAGTTATTGGATCTAATTTTAAATATTGAAACGAAAGTATCGCACCAAATTGAAATCACAGCCACCAATGAGCATGTTTTTAGCGTGCAATTAACCCCGATACATTCCGTTGGCTTGGCAATCACTTTACATGATATAACCTACCTGAAGAAACTGGATCGAATTAAAAGCGATTTTGTCAACACCGTTTCCCATGACCTTCGATCACCGCTGACAGCCATCCTTGGGTATGCAGATCTGATCGAAAGAACTGGCGAAATTAATGATCTACAAAAAGAATTTATTAGTCGAATTCAAACGTCAGTTCAGAATATTACTTCTCTTGTGGATGACCTCCTGAATTTAGGACGCATAGAATCCGGGTTTGACACCCGAAAAGAAATGATTGATCTCGAAACGATCATACAGCATTCTGTCGATGATTTATATTCCCGCTTAAAAAGTCGTAATCAGACATTAACAGTTTCTAATCAGGAAAAAATACCGCCAATTTTCGCAAATCAGATACAAATCAGGCAGCTACTGGATAACTTAATTACGAATGCCAGTAAGTATTCAATTGAAGGATCGACGATAAACATTGAGACGATCGTTGAGAAAAAGCAAGTAATTTTACGAATTTCTGATCAGGGGATTGGAATTCCATCGATGGATATACCATTTATTTTTGATAAATTTTATCGATCTGGCAATATTAGCAAGGAAACTCCGGGATCAGGTCTGGGACTAGCGATTGTTAAATCAATTGTTGAAAGTCATCAAGGTCGTATTTGGGTTGATTCAACTTTGGGAAAAGGATCAGTTTTTACGATCGTATTACCTTTGATTGAATGAATTGCTCTTCTATTATTAATAATAAAAGCCTCTGCTGAGGGTTGTGAGGAGGAACTCAGCAGAGGCTCATGCCAAAGGAGGAGACAGCGATGAGTAAAATGGTACTGTCCAGTTTATTCATGTCTCCACCTACTACTATAATCAGTTCCAGAAATACAAGCCAGCAATGAAAGTCATTGGACACAATGATTTTTTTCCTAATCGAACATGACATGAGAAATGACAATTAGGCATTAATTTAACTTATTAATTTGTAATAATTTTTGCCTTCCAATTCAGCAATGACGTAAAAGTAGAGTTCGCTTGACGCAATTTAATGGATATGCTACTATTTTGTTAGTTGAAAGAAAAATCAAACCACAAAATATATTGGGTTTGATTGAAGAAGGAGATCTCGTCCATGAAAAAAATTCCTTATGCAATGATCTTGATTGTTTTGCTATTCAGTCTATTGCTGATTGGCTGCACCAGGTCGGCTACCAAAGGTATTGGTGGCGGTCCTACCAGTACTTCTTCAATCCCTTTTCCAGTTGGACCAATCACAAACCCCAATCGAATGACTGAAATTGTAAGCGCAACTCAAACAGCTGCCTCTCTTCCTGATCAAGGATCGCAACAGGAGACACCAGCTTCCGGAGAGGGTTCAACCATTCCTCCTGTAGTTGAAAATACTCAGGTACCACCTGAAGCACCAACAACGGAACCAACAGCCAGACCTGTTGTGATTGTTCCAACTGCAACACCAGGCAGACCATCAACATATACTCTCCAGGAAGGTGAATTTCCTTATTGCATCGCCAGACGGTTTGATATTAACCCTGCCGACTTGTTATCAATAAATAATATTGGTGGAGATGTAGCTCCTGGTACGACATTGACCATACCGACTAATAGCAGTTGGCCATCAGATTTCGAAAGATCTCTGAGAGATCACCCTGCGACTTACACAGTACAAGCAGGCCAAACAATTTATGAAATTGCTTGCCTCTTTGGTGATGCCGATCCGAATGAAATAATTGTAGCCAATAACTTGAGTGCTCCTTATTCAGTTTCTTCAGGCCAGGTTCTGGATATTCCATAAATAATCGTGTAGATTCAATCCCAGCGGGGGAAAATTCCCCCGCTGGTTCATTTAATAAGGAAAGATCATGAATTTCAAAATCCTAAATCGCGAATTAGTTTATCAAGGTCGAGCCTTCGAAGTACAAAAAGTTTATCTGCAATTACCAAATAATAAAAAACGCTATTATGATCTTGTGGATCATCGCGATTCGGTAACAATTGTTCCGCTGGATCACGATGGAAACTTATGGTTTGTCTCTCAATATCGATTAGGGGTAGAGGGACAACTTTTAGAATTGCCTGCAGGCGTACTTGAAGATGTCGAAGATCCAAAAGTTGGAGCACTACGTGAAATTCGTGAAGAAATTGGTATGGCAAGTAATAATCTGAAATTTCTTGGTGATTTCTATTTAGCACCAGGGTATTCCAGTGAGCACATGTTTATTTACCTTGCAACAGATTTATTCCCATCATCGCTTGACCAGGACTCTGATGAATTTATAAATGTTCAAAAAATATCGATTCCTCATGTACGTGACCTGATACAAAAAGGTGAGATTAAAGATGCGAAAACTCTGGCTGCTTTGATACTTGCATTCCCCCAACTCACAATTTGATAATTTTTAATTTTTAGAATTGATCACTTTGAGAAAAAATGCACAAAGTGGTTCTTTTTAATCTGTTTTCCGGTATAATACCATTCGGAGTGAAAATTGACGGGACGGGGGAGATGACCTGGATGTTGCCTATCCATACAGGTTGAGAATTTATTTTTTTTGTGACACGGTGCGCGTTCAATTATGACCATTATTACTATAAATTTACCCAACTTTGAAATAAAGTTAAATGTTGAGATAAACCAACAAAAAAAATCAGAATTTATAAGGTTACCTGACAAAAATTCGGGGTTCCCGATTAATAAAATAAATGGAGAGTATACATGTCAAATAAAATCACATTAGATGCCAATGAGGCAGTAGCCCGGGTAGCATACCGGGTTAATGAAGTGATCGCAATTTATCCTATCACCCCATCCTCTGGAATGGGAGAATTCGCGGACGCATGGTCTGCACAAAATATAAAAAACATTTGGGGAACAGTGCCTTTAGTGGCTGAAATGCAATCTGAAGGTGGTGCAGCCGGTGCTGTCCATGGTGCCTTACAAACAGGTTCTTTGACCACAACATTTACAGCATCGCAGGGTCTTCTCCTGATGATTCCAAATATGTTCAAAATCGCTGGTGAGTTAACCTCAACCGTTTTCCATGTAACCGCCAGAACAATTGCAACCCATGCTTTGTCCATTTTCGGAGACCATTCCGATATTATGGCTGCCAGGGCAACTGGTTTTGCTTTCCTTGGATCCCGTTCTGTGCAAGAGGCACATGATTTTGCATTAATCTCAACCCGTGCAACTCTGAACAGTCGAATTCCTTTTATTCACTTTTTTGATGGATTTCGAACTTCTCACGAAGTCAATAAAATTGATATTCTGTCCGAAGAAACCATGGTTTCGATGATTGATGAAGATGCTGTAATTAGGCATCGTTCAAGATCGTTATCTCCGGATCGCCCAGTCTTACGCGGAACAGCCCAAAATCCGGATGTGTTCTTTCAAGCCAGGGAATCAGCCAATTCCTTTTATGACAATTGTCCTGATATCGTTCAGGAAGCAATGGATAAGTTTGCCAAACTAACCGGGCGTCAATATCATTTGTTTGATTATTTTGGATCACCGGACGCTGAGAGAGTCATTATTGTCATGGGTTCTGGTGCAGAAACCGCCGAAGAAACTGCTAAATATTTAATCAACAAAGGTGAAAAAGTCGGCATTATCACAGTCCACCTTTTCCGCCCATTCTCTGTAAAACACTTAATGCAAGCCTTACCTGCTCCAGTCAAATCAATTGCAGTTCTTGACCGGACAAAAGAATCCGGATCTTCCGGAGAGCCACTTCTTCAGGATATTATTTCTGCTCTCTTTGAAGGAAAAACACTTGGTATTGCTCCATTCGAACAAATTCCAACAGTCATTGGTGGTCGTTTTGGCCTTTCTTCTAAGGAATTTACACCAGCAATGGTAAAAGCAGTTTACGATGAGCTTAAGAAGAGTAAGCCTAAAAATCATTTTACGATCGGTATTAATGATGATGTTACTCATACCAGTTTAAGCTATGATCCTCGCTTTTCAATTGCCGATCCAAATACCAAACGATGTGTGTTCTTTGGATTAGGATCGGATGGAACCGTTGGGGCAAACAAGAATTCAATTAAGATCATTGGTGAGGAAACAGAATTTGGCGCACAAGGATATTTCGTCTATGATTCTAAGAAATCAGGATCTGTGACCATTTCACATCTTCGGTTCGGACCCGGTGAAATGAGAGCGCCATACCAAATTGGGGTCGGAGAAGCAAATTTTGTCGCTTGTCACCAATTTAGTTTTCTGGAACGTCTGGATGTATTGAAATATGCTGAAGAGAACGCAGTATTTCTATTAAATAGCACTTATGGGCCGGATGACGTATGGAATCACCTTCCTCAAGAAACGCAAAAACAGATTATTGAGAAGAAATTGAAATTCTATGTAATTGATGCTTATGAAGTTGCCCAAAAAACCGGTATGGGTGGTCGGGTTAACACAATTATGCAGACTTGTTTCTTCGCAATTAGCGGTGTACTACCTCGCGAAGAAGCGATTGAAAGAATCAAATACTCGATCGAAAAGACCTATGGGAAACGCGGCGAAGCAGTGGTTCAACGTAATTTTGAGGCTGTAGATCATACTTTAGCAAATTTAGCTGAAGTAAAAGTTCCGAAAGCTGTAAGTAGCGAATTTAAACGTCGTGACAGTGTATCAGCCAACGCACCAAAATTTGTAAAAAATGTACTGGGTCCAATATTAGCCTATGAAGGCGATGACATTCCTGTGAGCGCTTTTCCAACGGATGGAACATTTCCAACTGCTACCAGCCAATACGAAAAACGAAATATTTCTCTCGAAATGCCTGTCTGGGATTCAGAGATTTGTATCCAATGTGGAAAATGTGTCTTTGTCTGTCCACACGCAGTTATCCGGATGAAAGTATACGATGATCATTATCTTGTAGATGCTCCCGCAACATTTAAATCTCTGGATGCGAAATTCAAAGGCGTTCCCGGTAACAAATTTACAATTCAGGTTTCCCCGGAAGATTGTACTGGTTGTGCATTATGTGTGGAAGCCTGCCCTGCAAAGAATAAAACTCAGGCGGGTTTAAAAGCCATCAATATGGCTGATCAACCTCCAATTCGAGATGCCGAATCTCTCAATTGGGAGTACTTTATGAGTATTCCGGATGTAGATCGTAACGACCTGGAAACGACTACCGTAAAGAATTCACAATTATTGCGCCCTCTCTTTGAGTTCTCAGGTGCATGTGCTGGTTGTGGTGAAACCCCTTACATTAAATTACTTTCACAATTATTTGGCGACAGAACCATTCTTGCCAACGCAACAGGTTGTTCATCCATTTATGGTGGAAACTTGCCTACCACTCCATGGGCTGTTGATGAAAACGGCCGGGGACCTGCCTGGTCAAACTCTTTGTTTGAAGACAACGCCGAGTTCGGTCTTGGAATGCGCTTGACTGTCGATCGTCAAACTGAATTTGCGCATGAATTAGTCATGCGATTAACAGATAAAATTGGTGAGGATTTAGTAAGTGAATTATTAAATGCGGACCAAAGCACCGATGCCGGGATCAATGCACAACGTGCAAGAGTCGTGGAATTGAAAAAACGTCTCGCAAAGGAAAAAGACCGGGACTCAAAACAGCTATTGTCGTTGGCAGAATTTCTTGTCAAAAAGACGGTTTGGATCATGGGTGGTGATGGATGGGCTTATGACATCGGGTACGGTGGTCTCGATCATGTTTTAGCTTCAGGCCGCAATATCAATGTCCTCGTTCTGGATACCGAAGTCTACTCCAATACAGGTGGACAGGCGTCGAAATCCACCCCAAGGGCTGCAGTCGCAAAATTTGCTTCAAATGGAAAATCGTTGCCGAAAAAAGATTTGGGCATGATCGCAATGGCGTATGGATACATTTATGTTGCAAAAGTTGCAATGGGCGCTAATGACGCACAAACCTTAAAAGCTTTCAAAGAGGCGGAAGCCTACAATGGTCCTTCTTTGATTATCGCTTACAGCCATTGTATTGCACATGGTATTGATATGCGCAAAGGTATGGAACAACAAAAATTAGCTGTTCTGTCCGGTATCTGGCCAATTTATCGATACAACCCGGAATTAGTCGCACTGGGTCAAAATCCTTTAGTGATTGATAGTAAAGATCCCTCCATCCCTGTACAGGACTATGCATATAATGAGACTCGTTATCGCATGTTAGTACAAAGTGACGAACAAAGAGCAGAGAAATTGATGATCGATGCAAAGAATGATGTTCGGAAACGATGGGAACTTTACAAACAAATGGCAGATATCGAGTACAAGGCTGCCAATGGAAACAAGGAACAAAAATAGATAAAATGAAACCAGTGGATTATTGAATCATCAATATCCACTGGTTTTTCATGAAATAAGAAAGGAAAGAATATTCATGACCAGTCTCTCTACGAATTACCTGAAATTAAAACTTAAGAATCCATTGATCGCTTCCGCTTCGCCATTATCCAAAAAACTGGATAACATCAAACGATTGGAAGATGCTGGAATTGCTGCCGTGGTTATGTACTCGCTTTTTGAAGAACAAATCACCCACGAAAGTAATGCACTCGATTACTTTTTGAATCGTGGAACTGAAAGTTTTGCAGAGGCATTAACTTATTTTCCGGAAATGGACAATTACAATATTGGTCCGGATAACTATTTGGAACTCATAACAAAAATTAAATCTCACATAGAAATTCCAATCATCGGAAGTCTGAACGGTGTTTCTTCGGGAGGTTGGGTTGAGTACGCAAAAAAAATAGAACAAGCTGGTGCAGATGCTCTTGAGTTGAATATCTACTACATTCCAACAGAGACTAAGATTTCCAGCGGTGAACTTGAGATCGCCCAAATTGAGCTTGTTTCAGATGTGCGATCAAAAATAAGCATCCCCCTGGCAGTTAAATTGAGTCCTTACTACTCTGCGCTTCCAAATTTTGCAGAACGTCTGGTTAATTCTGGCGCAAACTCGCTCGTATTATTTAACCGTTTTTACCAACCGGATATTGATATTAACACGTTGGAAGTCAATCCCAGTCTTGAGTTAAGCAATTCATATGATTTGAGATTACCATTACGCTGGGTCGCAATTCTTTATGACCGGATAAAAGCAGACCTGGCATTGACCAGTGGTGTACACAATGAGCAGGATGTCATCAAAGCCATGATGGCTGGCGCAAATGTGGTAGAAATGGCCTCAGAATTGATCGAAAATGGACCAAAGCGAATACCTGAAATTCTACAAGGAATTGAAAATTGGTTAGTTGAATATGAATACAAATCAATTGACCAGATGCGTGGCAGTATGAGCCATAAGTCGGTTTCCGAACCTGCTGCATTCGAAAGAGCAAACTATATGAAAGCCTTGCAGACATTTGATAATCGTCTCCCGTAATATTTCAGGTTGATAACAAATAAAAAGAATCCCTGAGAAATCTCAGGGATTCTTTATTTAATGAAATAAGAGCGTAGTTATTCTTCGGAGGGTTCCTGACCACGTTTCTTAGCACGATAGACGATTCGACCTCGACTCAAGTCATATGGTGACATTTCCACGCGCACACGATCCCCTAACAGGATGCGGATATAATATTTTCGCATTCTTCCAGATAAATAAGCCAAAACTACATGATCATTATCTAAGCGCACGCGAAATTGTGTTCCTGGTAATGCCTCAATAATTGTTCCATCAACTTGAATCTTATCTTCTTCTTTCGCCATCGACACCTCCTGAATAGCTACTTGACATACAACTCGTTCCAGTTATCGCAAGAACGTGTTACTCTTTTCCTACCTGACGTCGTTTCATTCTGCGAGTTGCTTTTTTCTTTTCAACACGGCGTGTTTCACTCTTAGAAACGAACCAACGTTTACGGCGTACTGTGCTTAAGACACCACTTTTAACAACCTTCTTGCGGAAGCGTTTTAGTAAAGAATCCTGCGATTCGCTTTGTCTTAATGTAACAAAAGCCAAACTACTCACCTCCTTCCGTTCATTTAAGATATTTCGGTAAAAAAGCCCGGCGAATTTGTTTGCCGAGCTGATTTGCCAAGCCATGGTATGTTTTAGTTAAATATCAACACACAACTGAGTATTATACCGTAGTTGTGCGCAAATCGTCAACGAGTCCGTGTAGACCCATGCTAATTTCCTTAATGAGTAACAACTCCCCCAAGCCGGAAATCATATTTCTATTAGGA
>PHBS01000120.1:3427-18738 GCA_002841995.1 Chloroflexi bacterium HGW-Chloroflexi-8 | reverse complement strand
ACTGGTCGATATGGATCCACAAGGACACGCTTTACTCTCCACCGCATATGGTCAGCATGATTCTTTACCTGCTCAGTCTCTATCCGCCCTTTTGACAGAAACGCCACCCCCATCCATACAACGACTTATTCGTCCTGCAGATCATCACAGGAATTTGTTTGTTATTCCGTCCAATCGAAATGCAATGGTTGAAGCATCGCGCATTCTTCCGACCTTAATGGCCAATGAAACCCGGCTTTCAAATGTTCTCAGACTGGTACAAAATCAATACGCCTATATCATCATTGATACCCCTCCCAATACCGGCGATTTACTGGTAAATGCACTTGTCGCAGCTGATGAAGTTATCATTCCCGTTGAGCCAAGTTATTTAGGTGTTTCTGGGTTACGGGAATTACAAAACTCGATCGATCAGGTGCGCATTCATTTCAAACCGGAACTAAACATTCTGGGCTATCTGCCCACTATAATAGAAGAACAACGAAATGAAGTGCGTGATATTCTGGATCAACTTGAAATGCGTTATCCTCATCAAATCCTGAGTCCGATTCACAAAGCGTCCGACCTGGCGTATGCACATTCCAGTCATATGGACGTATTTACCTATCGACCACCACGACAAAGATTGCCCGGACAGTTAACATCGAGTTCACGGGCAACACAGGAATATGCTGCATTGGTAGAAACAGTTATCACTCGAGCGAATACCCATTAATCGTCAAGATATATCAATTGTTGTTCAGGAGGAAACATGCCGCCCGTCAAGAAAAAGAGATTTAATGCCTTTGAAGATTTTCCTGCCACAGAAACCAATAAAACCCCTTTGCAACCCCTTCAACAGATAAAAGACACGGCAGATACACCTCTTGTAGAGAGAATTGAAAGACTATCACCCAGCGAAATGATGCCAGATCGCTTTCAACCACGCAGGCTTCTACCTGCCCATATCCGCAATACATTTTTCAATCGGGAAATTGATTGTTATCAGGCAGCATCAGAATGGTTGAAATTTGCCCAACATGATTCAGGTGTAAAGGCAGAAATCGAACGACTTCTTAACCTTGGATCCTCTTTTGATTCGCATGGTCAGATTAAACCAATCACTGGCTCATGGGTAAATGATGAAAAAGGTAATTTTTATTTCTTAATTGAAACCGGCGAGCGCAGATTCTGGGCAGCTTGTTTGCAAAGGGTAACGACACATACCAGCGAAGAACCCTCATTAAGGGTGGAAGTCATTGAAAATCCCACCCGGCAACGACAAGTATTGGAAAACCGACATGCAGAATCTCCATCTGCTGTGGAACAAGCATGTGAAGTCGCAGCACTTATCCTTGCAGAACAAAACAAATTGCCTGATCAAAAAACAAGTGATGATTACGAGTATTTCCGAATTGCAAGAGATCAACGCATGCCTGCCGGATTGTGGGACAAAATTATCCCCATTATGCAACTCACCCGACCACGAATGGTCCAACTCTTAAACATATTACAACTTCCCAGCCATCTTTTGGAATTAGCAGACCGATTTCGTCTTCCTGAAAGAGTGATCCGGGAAATCCTCAACCAACCAGCAGCTGAATGGGAAGGGCTGATTCGCCAAAGTATTCAAAATAGTCTTACATCAGATGATATTGTCGATCAAATCATTGAAAAAGAGGAAATTTCCACCGAAAATAAGACCGCGCCATCAAAAACACCTTCAACACCGGAAAAAATGGCATTACGAAGTATGCGACGGTTCACCCGTGTTTTTCGTCGGATCAATCGTCTTGAACAATCTGAAATTCTGGACCACATGGCTGATGAACTCTATGGAAATAAACAAGCGAAAGACACACTTGAGATACTGGATGAATTAGCCTCTCTGTTGCGCGCCCGCTTATCCAGACAATAGATTCGTAACCACGGTTACACTTTAAAGATATTCATTACAAATTCGTTATTTATTAACGAATTTTTGAGTCCAGAGTTTATTTTTTAAATTTTCCTGGCGATTTGTTTGCTTCATCGACTTGACGATCCCCACACCTATTTATTTTTTTATCCGATCTATTCAAAGCCCATCCATCTAAATCCCAGAAATAATAAATTGTTTAAATTAATTTAGGTAATTTAAGCTCTCAATCCCTCGATTATTTGAGAATTATGATTTGATGATTTTTTCCCATTATTTCGGGCAGATCCTAAGAGTCAAGATTTTGAATTAAATCGAATTCCAGCCATTTATTCTATCTCACGTTCCAAAGTGTGAGTTTGTGAATAAAATCGCTTATAATGCCATTTATTTGTCCTTAGAGTATACCCTTTAATATTCATAGAGTATCCCCTTAGGGTCGCCACTTGATTTAACACTAATAATTGAGTATAATTTTAGGGTCGCCCCTTAATTCGATTTTTGGTAAAAATTCCCTGTGCGCCATGGAGAACAAAATAATATGGTCGTAATCGCAATTGCAAATCAAAAGGGTGGAGTAGGAAAAACTACTACCGCGGTTACACTTGCCAGTGGATTTGCGCAAAAGGGGAAAAGAACATTAATCATCGATTTAGATCCACAAGGCCATGTTGCTATCAGCTTTGGAACTGAAAAGAATCCGGCTCTTTACCGCTGGATTGTGATGAAAGAACCTTTAAAAAAAGTGGTCTCACCAGCTCGAAATAACCTGGATGTTGTTTATAGCAATTCACAAACTGAGTTGGTAAAACGACATCTTACTTTATTAGACTATCGGGAGCAGGTATTATCCGACTTACTCAAATCATCAAACTATGATTTTATTTTTTTGGATTTAGCACCATCTTTAGATATTCTACATATTAATGGTCTGGTAGCCAGTGACTGGGTGATAATCCCGACACGCATGGATGCTCTTTCACTGGATGGAGTAAAAGAAGTCCTTATCAAAATGAATGAAATCACAAATAACGGTCATTCATATTCGGGATATCGGATTTTGCCAACATTTTTTGAACGATCAACGAATGAAACCATGACACAATTCAAGACTTTAATCCAAAGTTTTGGTGAAAATTTATTACCACCAATTGCTCAGGATACACAGGTCCGGGAAGCATCTGCATTTGGAAAAACCTTATGGGAATATTGTCCGAAAAGCAAAGCTGTAGATGGATATCAAGATGGAAAAAATAAGAAGGGCGGATATAAGCAAGTTGTTGAAAGATTGTGGGAGGTGATTAATGGCTGATAAAGAATTAACACGGCAGGTTGTAATTGATCCTGCGGTTCTGGAATTAATGGCGGATATGCAAGAAAAACAATCTGAATCACGTCTACCACGCCGACAAAGGGAAAAAAAAGCAAAAGAACGTGCCAAGATGCGTGCTCGAAGAGACCAACGTGTCACCTATGACATTCCTCCGATTTTGAAACAAACGATGTTCGAAATGGCTGAATCGATGAGCTTGCCTGCCAGCCAATTGGCAACGCTTGCACTATTCCGATTTCTTGAAGATTTTCAAAATGGTGAAATTGATTTAACAAAGTATAAAAAACCTTCTCGTAGTCCAAGATATGATTGGAAACTTGTTTTTCCCCAGGAATGGTTGAAATCGGCAAGTTATAAAATTAAAAAATAAGTGTTACCGCGGTTACACTTTTGATCCTACCCGTCACCCAATAGTTTTTGGTCTGAGTATGTGATCCAGGCTCATCAGCCGGAAGTAGGTCCACTTGATTCCACCACCCGAATGATCTCAGCATACAATTCAAAAAGCCTTCATCTGGTCCTTTTTTTTTCTATCAGTTCATTTCTCTCAAAGTCTTATTAAATTCCCGTTTTTGGTTTATGTCATTAGTTCCCAGGATATATTGGATCCATACTTAGTTATTGAAATAATTTTAAGCACAATTGTTAAGTGTGATCAATACCAAACCAGATATACTGACATTTGCCCGGAATTTTGATGATCATAATTGCATTATGATTATCAGGTAAATAAATATTTCCGAGAATATGCTCAGATAACCTCATGTTCCCGATTGTCCATTACAGAGATTGAAAATGTGAACTCCCAATTTCGTGGGTGAATCACGATGCTAAGCGGGAATATATTTAATTGCGATTGCAAAAATTTGAGATCATTCTTAATGATTACGATCGTCCTGAATTAAATTATGAAAGATGCTTCCGGAATATACAACTTCTTTTAGTTTGATATCTGAATTTTCGATATTACACAATATTTATTGTAAATATTTCATCAAAAATTTATACATGCTCCATGTCAGATAGCTTGTAAAAGATATTTTTTTCTTTAGCAATGAAGACAAGATTTAAGGAATCATTTTAATAATTCCTTTGATAGGAAAAAAGGGTAATCTTTTTATTTTCTCATCGGTCAGCGCCAATTCCCTTATTGCAGCAAGATTCTTTTATGACAGTGATCCATGTACTAAACAGTATTGATTTGTCATGTGCAAAATTATTAAATTTAATGTCTTCACATTTTTAAAAAGGGCGGTCTACTATTTCACAATAATAATTCTTTTATCGGGTGGTGGCTGAGACAATTATTTGTCAGAACAGAAACAACAAAAAAACAAAAATTTGATTTACCTGGTGAATTTTTTTTAGATTTATTTTTGGAGCTAGTTGAAGTTCTTATGGAAATAAATTGTGATTGACTCATTCCATTAAGTCATTAAAAGTAATTTAAAAGTAATTAATTAAACACGTGCAAATTCTGCACGTATTAGAAATGCAAATTCTGCATTCATTAGAAGTGCAAAAATTTCACTCTGGATGCTAAGTGAAAATATTGCACTCTGGCCAGCAGGCAAATTAATCATTCTGGCGTTAAGGAAAGATTTGCATTCTGGCCAGAATGCAAATATTGCATGCTGGATCGATCCAAAACCAATAACGTTTTGAGAATTGCGCATAGATTAATAGATAAAAGACAAGCATAGATTAAATAGTATGCCGGTGCTATTGGTGTGAAGTATTTATGACAAAACTATTGAAATATTATTGGAATTTGATAGAATATAGTTAAGTGGGTAATAATACTGGTGAAAAGTAAATAGTCGAAGGGTCCAATTTATTTTGACGTTGATTTTTAATTCGTTATTTCTTAGTTTAATTTAGAACTCTTCATGGGGCGAAATTGCTTTCCCTGGCAAAATCGCCCCAATTTTTCATTAATAACCAGGAATTTTTGATTTTTGAATTACATATTAAATCCCTCCCTTATCCTTGACGATAGGGGAGGGATTTGGGCACTAATTTTCCATAATTGGACATTATTATGGATGTTTAAAACCTTGCTTCTGTAAATAAAGTTGCTGATCCGCAAGATTGATTAAGGTCTTGAGGTCCCCGGCATCCATCGGAAAACTGGCTATTCCATATGAGACGGTTAGTGATTCATAGTGTTCTTTCTCGATTGGTATCAGGCATTTATCGACTCGGTCAAGTAGATTTTCAAGCACCGTGTGAGCCATTTCTTTGGTGGTTTCAGGGAATAAAATGACAAACTCATCCCCTCCGAATCTTGCCAAAAAATCAGATTTTCGAATTGCACTTTTCATGCAATGGGCTACAATTCGCAGCGAATCATCTCCAATCGCATGACCATAAGTATCGTTGATTCGCTTAAATTCATCCAGATCCAACATCGCAATGGTAAATGTCCGGTTATATCGTTGTGCTTGATCAAGTATTTTCTGAGATTCCCAGTCAAAAGAACGTCGATTTGGTAAAGCTGTTAATGAATCCGTAAAGGCATGTGTTGAGATAAGGTCATGTGTGCGCACATTTTGAATAACATTTGATGCCTGGGTAGAAAGACGATCCAATATTTCAATTTCATGGGCAGAAAAGCCAACTGTTGTCAATTTTGCCAGGGTCATTACACCCATAACATCGTTACCAACCAATAAGGGTATTCCGATGATTGCTCCCTTCCAATCCGGGATATCCATATAAAGTGGGTCCTTCTGCATATTATTGATAATGATCATTTTTCCACTTCGTGCGACCCGGTATGTCAGACCATCTTCACGAGGTTCAGCCCAGACTTTTCCTTTGATTCCATTTTGAAACATCGCTGCACCAAATTTAAGTATGTCATTTTCATATAAGAATATATGGGCGTCATTTGCGTCTGGTAAGAGTTGTAAGGCATTATCAAGAATTGCGTGCAATACTTCATTAAGTTTGAGGCTTTCTGTCATACTCAAACTTGCTCTCAACATCTGATCCAGTTCTTTGATGGATAAATCCACTCTTTCGACCTGAATCTGCCATTTAAGAATATTTGCAACTAAACGGGTAATAATGGAGGCAATCTCCATCATTTGGTCTGTAAATTCAGCTTGCTCTTTGGTTCGATACAGAATACATAGTGCTTCGACGTCAATATCATATTGAATCGGGATTACGAATGATGTTTCAATATCATGTCGTTTTACCCAATCCCGGATTGCATCACCATTTTCTAATAAAGCGGATCTGGACATCGTAAACGGAGTAGGGGATCGTTGAAAGAACAACGCCTGTTCATTAAAATCGACTTCAAATAATCTGGCTGAAAATAGGTTCTTCGGATAATAAGATTTCCATTCGGCTCCCAACCCTTTGCCGCTTTTAATTTCTACGAAGGCACTGCCATATAGTTGGAAATAATCAACCATCCATTGAACGAAATATTCGGTTGTCTGTTGACTGTAAGAAAATTTGTTAATCGTTTTAAAAAGGTCGTCAACATCCTTAAAAAGACTTCGGTCCTTGTTTAAATCCATTTACTCTTTCCTTGGGTAGACAAATACACTTTTATTTTTGTACTAAAATTAGATTGATTTTTGGTCTGGTGTTTTTGAATATACCATTACAAATCTTCTAAGACAATTATTTACTTTATAACTAACAATTTTGAAAGTTTTTTTTCATTAAGTCGTAAAGGAATTCAATTGTTTATTACCTTAATTCTTTGGGCGATTTATTTTATTGTATTTTTCTTGTATGGACTGGCAGGTTTTTGGTTATTTGGATTTAAATCAAGGCTGGAAGAGAGCAAATTACAGATAAGCCACATCTTATTATTTGGTCTGGTGGTGGTTACTGCATTTGGTTTAATCCTGAATTTTTTTATCCCTATGCGGTTGCTTGCTTTTTCAATTTTGATAACTGGGGCGGTCATTCTGTTCTTTTACTTTCAAAAAAAAGATCAACTACGCCCTTTCTTTGGAAAACTAATTTGGAAGGAGAAGAATTGGCTGAGAATTTCGGTAACAATCATCGTCTTCTTAACTTTGTCTCGCTGGGTTCCTTTGTATTGATAAGTGTTCTATTCATTCGATCTTTGGATGTTCAAAAGATACAATCAACCATTATTTTCCCGGCAGCTTATCCTACCCTTCCGACTGAACCCTGTCGCCTCGAAAATGCCACCATTTTTTGTGCAAGCTCGTATAATGAGTGCTGGTATTCTCCTTTTCCTTGTATACCTTCAGCAATTGAAAATGTGTATATGAGAGGGGATAATTATGCACAGGGTTTTTTTTATAAGAATGATTAAATAGGGAGTTCTTTTTATGGAATCATTAAGTGTTGTAATTCCGGTTTATAACGAAGAAAAATTTATTGCGACAACCATTGAGCGTGTTTTAGCATCTGATACACTGGGTCTGAAAATCGAAATTGTGGTCGTAGATGATGGTTCTTCCGATAAAACCGAATCGATCGTAAAATCCCTGGCAGAAAAATATATACAAATTCATTTTTATTCACAACCCAATAATATGGGAAAAGGTGCTGCCTTAAGACGCGGTTTTGCGGAAGCCAAAGGGGATATTATCCTGATTCAGGATGCTGATTTGGAATATGACCCCGAAGATTTCCCTGCGTTGTTAAAACCAATTATCGATAACAAAGCGGATGTTGTCTATGGTTCGCGCTTTATGGGTGGACCTCATCGGGTTTTATATTTTTGGCACTTTCTCGGCAATCAATTTTTGACAACGCTTTCAAACATGACTACGAACTTGAATCTTACTGATATGGAAACTGGTTACAAAGTGTTCCGCAAGGAGGTTATTAAACCAATTCCTTTGCGTTCGAATCGCTTCGGTTTTGAACCGGAAATTACTGCAAAAATTGCGCGTCGAAATTGGCGTATTTTTGAAACACACATCTCCTATTATGGACGTTCTTATGCTGAAGGTAAGAAAATTGGCTGGAAAGACGGATTCCAGGCTATCTATTGCATAATTCGTTATGCCCTGGGGGATTAATACGAGATTTTTGCAATAATACTTTCAATGTGAAAACCAACAACTGAAATTTGAAAACTTAATAAAAAAAATCGAAATCCAAAATAGAAACGGAAAAAAACACATGAAGAATTTTACCTATTGGAATCCGACTCGCATCATTTTTGGAAGAGGAACAATAGCTCAGTTAAGAGATTTAATTCCACAGGATGAAAAAATATTAATGACTTATGGTGGCGGCTCTATTTTTAAAAATGGCGTGTATGATCAGGTCAAAACAGCATTGCAAACAATGTCCCTGCAGGAATTTGGTGGTATTGAAGCGAACCCTACCTACGAGACACTAATGAAGGCAGTGGAAATTGTAAAAAAAGAAGGGATCACGTTCTTGCTGGCAGTAGGTGGTGGTTCGGTTTTGGATGGCACAAAGTTCATTGCTGCTGCTTCTCGATTTGAGGGTGATGATCCCTGGGATATTCTGGCGAAAGGTGCTAAAGTCAAATCCGCCATTTCCTTCGGGAGTGTTCTGACACTTCCAGCTACCGGCTCAGAAATGAATTCAGGCGCGGTAATATCTCGAAAGTCGATCCAGGAAAAAAGGGATTTTGGATCGCCGTTGACATTCCCTTTATTCTCAATTCTGGACCCATCATCAACTTTCTCATTACCAACAAAGCAAATCCGCAATGGAATTGTGGACACCTTCATCCATACTGTAGAACAATACCTTACATACCCTGTTGCTACGCCACTTCAGGATCGCCAGGCAGAAGCGATTTTGAAAACCCTGGTTGAAGAAGCGGATATGATTTTGTCAGACCCAAAAGATTATGATGCAATGGCTACATTTATGTGGTGTGCAACCCAGGCATTGAATGGTGTTTTGGGTTGTGGAGTTGTTCAGGATTGGGCTACCCATATCATAGGACATGAGCTTACAGCCTTTTATGGTCTGGATCATGCTGAAACACTGGCTATTGTGTATCCCGCTTTGCTGCGTTATAAGAAAAAAGCCAAAGCTGAGAAGTTATTGCAATTTGGGCAGAGAATATTTGGCATCAATGGTCTAAAACGTGATGATCAAATTGAATCAGCAATTGAAGCAACAGAGACTTTTTTCCATCACATTGGTATGCCGACACGTTTACAGAATTATCAAATTGACGCGAAAGAAGCAGCTGAAAAGATCCGGGAACGATTTATTCTTAGAGATAATAAAATTGGAGAGCATAAGGATATTTTTCCTGATGATGTGAAAGCCATTTTGTTAGCTGCAGCGTAGAGAATTAGTACAAAACAAATCAGAAAAGAATAGGCTTGCGATCAATTATTTCGTGTAACTTTTTTTGATAGGTTGATTGTTCCAGAATTGAAAAACGGAGATGGGAATGGATCTGAGAAATCATTCCTATTCAAGCGATATTTGGTTTCGGTTAACACCTTCATTCCCTGTGCTGATTGCTTTTTGGGTCAAACAGGATCAATCCATCAAATGATTGATCATGAATATCCAATCCCTGGATTAGTTTTTCGATTTGATCAGGAGCTTGATCCCCGATAAGTTTACGTAAATCATTTTCCAACTGCGGTTGCAGCAGAATTAAGGCTGCACCTTTCTCCCGAAAGACATGGTCCAGGTCTGTCTCACTATTACCCAATGCTTTTAATCCAGGAAGGATGAGCGAGGGGTAGATAGTACTTAAGTCGTATGGAAATTTATTTAAATAAAGTAAAAAGAATGCGGGCTCATTGGAAATCCAGGGAATGTTTTTTGGCAAATCCCGGGAGGCATTTAAAACAGTCGATTCCTGGTAATACTTGGAAGTATAACCATGACCATTATGATGCCGGTCATATAATAACTCTCTGGATGTTGGATACCATACCAAAAAGGAAATTGAAAATAGCGTCAGAATCATGATTCCAGCAATGGATTTTTCAAGATGTGTACGCGGGTATTGAAACAATATTCCGTACAAGATGATCAAAAAAAATGGTAACAAAGGAATTAAAGTACGGCTGTTGATATCGGGCGGGATACTGGAGAACGCAAAAGTGATAAAGAAAATAAGCAGATAAATAAAAGCTATTATTGCGGCGCTAAAAATTAACCGCTCAAAACGTTCGAAGAAGTTTTTCTTTTTTTTCCAGAAGAAATAAGTTGCCAAAACCAGGCTAAACAGTATAAATATTCCAAAGAAGATCACAATCCAGGTGCGTATCTCATCATTGATCTGCCATGTTCTTTCGATTGGTAACCATGCCGAGAGCGTGATTCGTACACCTTCCCAGAAGTTTTCAAAAGTCCTGATTAACTTATCCGGAAAGATTATTTGTCGACTTCCAGGGGTGCCGGATCCCGCACTAAATAAAAACCATACGAACTGTGGCAGAATGGCAATCCCTGCGAATAAACTGGTTTTTAGTAAGCGATTACGGACATTTTCTTGTACCAGACCAAAGAGAATGATGACTCCAGCAGCCAGGTTGACCACCCCGATATAGCGGGTCAGGATCGAAAACCCGGCGCACAAAGCAGCCAGAATTAGGATTAAAAGATGTTTTTGTTCCACATAGACCAAAATCAGAAAAAAAGTCAGGATTGTCAGGAAAAGATATAACGGTTCGCTCATTGCTCCGTCAAAATTCTCAATGATCTGTGGGCACCACATCAGTAAAATTACAACGACCAGAGAAAAGACTTTTGATTTTGAAAAATAATAACAACCTGTTCCCAGGAATAAGATGCTCAAGCTAAAACAAGCGATATTCAGAACAGTGGTCGTCGTAAAAGGATGAATATCGAACAAGAGAAAGAAACTCAGCACAAGCGGGAAAAGCGGCTGATGAAGGGTTAGGGGAGTAAAGCCACCTTCGGGTGTGGGAACTGAAAGACCATTACCAGCAACAAGATTCCTGGCTGCAGAAATGTAAGCTGCAGAATCACTAAAAGCCCACGGTCCCCATTCCATATCATAAATCATCATGATTGCAGCCAGACTTGCCAGTAAAAAGAGAATCAGGTAAAACCAGTATTCTTGAATCGGGAATCTTTTGATTATTTCTCCGGGGAATGAGCGATTATCTTTATGGCGCATCACTGAATCCATAAACCCGTATGCCGGACTGTTCGGTTTGTAATTCCATGCCCAACTTAAGCATCTTTGTTTCCACATCGATAAAATTGGGATAATCGACCGGGTTGATCAAGATATACTCGACCTGGTATTCGCGAAGTGTATCGATTGATTTTTGATCTGGAAAGCGTTCCAGGATCGGTGCAAGGTACTGAAATTGAGGAGGTTGATTGGCGTTAAAGAAGCCAGAAGTGATTGGCTTGTGGTGGGTTAGCGTGAAAAAAATCTGTTCCTGGTCAGTTGACTTACTAAATGGCATTTGAGTGACTGCGCCATTCCCTGGTTGTTCTGCCAGCCAGAAATCGACAGGACGTGCTTCAATTTTTTGAATTGATCCTTGAAAGGATCCAGGGTAGAAATCGAATAAAACCAGACCGATGAGTAAGGCCTGCCACAAAAGCAGCGAACAACAATGCAAAGAATCCAATGCGCAAGACCGCCCGCATTTTTGAAAAAAAAGGAAGATATTTGAATAGCAAAAGTGTGGGAAGAGGGATATCCACATTCTGCTTCCCCAACCAGGGCAGATTTAAGAATACTTGCTGGTTATTCCAGTGCAGGCTGGGTCCCAGAGCAAGAACAAAGGCGGTTAACATGACCAACAAGGAAATACCGATCAGGGCTTTGTGTTCAGATTTATTTTTCCAGACTAAAGCCAGAATTACCAAAATAAATGAAAATATACCAATGTATAAAGAGCTTTCAATCCATAACGAGCGATCAAAAACTGAACTTATCCATTTTCCAAACAGAAAATGAGAAGAAGCAAAGGTGAAGAAATCCGTTGGACTGGCAGAGTATTCATTTGCATATTCCAGGGTACGGTTCGCTAACCCGCCTTGATCGGAAAGTGACACAAAGGGCTTTAGCGCAATGAAAAGCAAAGGTATGCTTAAAATAGAAGTAATTAACGTGCTAATCCAGAAAACAGGTTTTAAGATAACACGCCAATTTTGAAAGATTAGATAGCCAATGACAAAAACAATGGTAATCAGGATCGTAAAATACAAATAATACATGGAAGTCAAGCCGATCAAACCTAACGAAACGGCAGCGGTGACCATATAACCCCACGGGTATTTTTTGTCGGAATTCAGAACCCCATATAACCCCATGAAATAAAGTGGAAACCAGGCGGTGCCGGAAAGATTCAAGTGACCAGCATCAAAATGGGCGATACGATATGGCAGGAAAGCGTAAATCGTACCAGCAATTATGGCTGCTTTTGAAGATTTAGTGTGATGGTGCACCCAGATATACATACTCAGTCCAGACAGGATAAAGGTAATCCACAAGGCAATATTGTATCCTGCGATAGGTCCAAGCAAAGCGCTGAAAGGTACGCCGGGTAGAGCGGATGCCAGTGTTGTGTCTGTGGTTGAAAGATTCCAGCCTTCCGGGAAGTTCATCATTGGGTTAAAGAAGGGGACACCCTTTCCTTCCAGCAGAACGCTTTGGTACCAGCGAATTAACCAGACGAAATAAACCCCGTCCCCATAGCCGCCAACAATCGAATCCTTAAAATGAAGGATCAGGGGATAGGTCACCAGTAACGTTAGTCCCAGGAAATAAATGGCCGCCAGAACAAAATGAAAATATTTCTTAATCAAGGGAATCAATCCAATGTATATTAATATCTTTGATTATAACTTCTGAGGAAAAAAGAAGCCCCGTGAAGAACACCAGAAAATACCTTCAGATACTCACAGGTGAGTTTGCTTGATTATGGGAGCTCTGACGCGGATTTTAACTCTGCATCGAAATCTGGCAAAATGGTGTCGACATTGCGAATCTGAGGGGTAAGCCAGGCAACAATTGAAATACTTGCCATCCCAAGCCCTGCAAAAATCACAATCAATGCCATACCAGAACCAATGCCGTTACCTACCAGCCAACCAAATGCAGACGAAAGATTGCTTAATGGGTTTTTTAGTGCAGGTTCAAAAACAAAATCAGCCAAAGGACCGGCAGCTAACATTGCGATTGGAACTGTAATTTGAGCGATTAATCGGCGAATTGAAAACACACGTCCTTGTAGGTCTGGTGGAACTTTGGATTGCCAAATGGCCTGATTCGAGCTATTCAGCAATGGGAAAAAGAAATTGTAAATAAATGCTGCTGCCATCCAGACAGGCAAACCCAGATTTGTGCCATAGAAGATCTGTCCCAAAAGTCCCGCGAATAACCAACCGAAAATCACACCATTCACGCGTCGCTTTGGACCACCCCAAACGGAGATGAGTAATGCACCAACAACACCGCCGGCTGAACCAACAGATTGAACCAATCCCAACAACTGGGCATTATTGTCGGTTCGTCCTAAAATCATTGGGGCTATTAAAGTATTGGTCAGACTACCCATCAGGTTGCCTGCAAAAAACATGATTTGCAATCCTAGCAAACTGGGACGCTTCCATATATATTTGAAACCAAATAGTGACTCCTGCCAAATGCTACCGCTACTCTTAAGTCCTTCTTCCGATTTAGGAACTTTTGGTATTACGCTCACCGACAGGATCAGGATAGCCACCACAAAGGTGGTTATATCGATCAGCAGGATATTGGCGATGCCTATGACTCCAATCAATGCACCAGCAAGCACAGGGCCAAAAATTCCGGATCCCCAATCTGCTAATGACATCATAGCTGCTGCACGGCCATATTGAGCTTTTGGGACCATAACCGTGATCGCAGTTGAGTATGCTGGCCATTGAAAAGCCTGGAATAAACCGGAAAAGGCTCCGGCTGCGTATAAATGCCATATTTGTAAATTTCCGCTGCTATAAAGGAAAAAAATGAGGATGGTTGCAAGTCCAGAAGCCAGGTCACTGATCATCATGACCCATTTCTTATCCCACCGATCCACCAGTGCGCCTGCGATCGGGCTAAAAATAACCGTTGGTCCAAAGTTGAAAAATCCCACCAATGCCAACGCAGTTGCGGATCCAGTTAATTCCCAGGCCCAGATTGTGAGTGCGAAAGCGCTCAAAGAGGTGCCAATAAGTGAAATTACCTGTCCAAACCAAATAAAGACGAATGCGAGAAATGATTTTGGACGCTGAATTGGCATAAAAAATTCCTATTGGAAAGTAAAAGAGTTTCTTAACACTTTCAGGAAGGCCGCATAATTTAGTCAGATCAAGATAACAAATTTGAAAAATTATTATATCTGTAAATCTGGTTATCGAAAAATTATTTACGAAAGCAATCAAGGGCATCCACATAAATTTAATACAATTTAAACAGGGGTTCATGCCTAAAACCCGGTTCCAAAGCGTCAATGTTATATCTCCTTTTCGCTTATGCGCATAGATATAATACCTTTTCACATTGTGCCATTTTTCCTGAAGTTCAGGAATGGCTTCCCTGATTAATTTACAAAAAAGTAAGTCATCTTGATTGGTTCTGAACACGCCAACAAATTTCGATTTCCAAACTGTTAATTAACTAATCTGACCATTAAATCCTGAGTGGCTCGAACCTTGCAAGTCTTTATTCTGCAAACGCAGAGTTTTAGCGTGAAAAAGTGAAAACCTGACAAATCTGTAAAGAAATACGATATTTGCTCAACCTGAATCGTATAGAAAATACTCCACGTTTGCATATAATAGAAGATAGGCAAATTGTCCGCAGTCGCAGTTAATTAAGGACAATCCAAGGGAAAATTTTTTGAGCGTTCAGCCGTTTATCAGTACATCATTTTCCGGTAAGGCATTTTTGTCTTATCTGAATGAATTACGTTCTTTGGTCGGAGAAAAAAGCGTATTAATGGTGTTAAGAAAATCAGGTTGGTTAGGGAATCTTCGCTCCTTAGTCTCAACGAAACATGAAAAAATTACACCGAGCGAAGTGTTGGTAGCAGTAAACAAGAATATCGAAGAAATCTTTGGAGAAACAGCATTGAGGACTGTTGTCTTTAATGCCGCGAAAATGAGTTT
>PHBS01000120.1:0-3344 GCA_002841995.1 Chloroflexi bacterium HGW-Chloroflexi-8 | reverse complement strand
GATGCGCCGGTTGTTAAAGAAGCCAGAACCTGGATTCAGACTCATCAGGAAAACCCGATGCGTTTACGAGCCAGTCTGGAGACGATAGCATATATGATTGAAGCAACCAGCGACCAGAAAGTTCGTATGGATGAAAGCTCTAGTCATTATCATATTGTTATTCAGGATTGTATTGCCTGCTGGGGATTGGAAGATCAACATTCGCGCTATTGTTACTATAATGTGGGTATTATCCGTGGTGGATTGCATTATCTCTTTGGAAAAGATGATTATCCGGTGCAAGAATTAGCTTGTATCACGACCGGAGACCAGGCTTGTGAATTTATTGTCCGTAAGTTTCCTTTTTCTGAAAATGAACGGGGTAGCGGAAAAACTGGCTTTTTATCTCTGCCTGCTCACTTGCGATAATTGGGTTAGCTAGAACACAAAAGATTATTAATCATCTATAATCGACTATATATTTCGTGCACTTGTCCGAAAATGTGGTGATTTTACAATCTTATTTGTTGGTTATTGAAAAAAGCGATCGTAAATCGATAAATATGACATGATTGACACGAATAACCTTGAATTGTATAATCACGTGCTTTGTGAAAAGGGATTAAATTTGTTGATAATCGGAAATCCCTGAATATGCAGGTTTAGATGAATATTAAAGATCAAAATGGAACGACGGTACAAGTCCGAACTCCGGAACACAAACCGCAAAAAGGCTGGCGAACGTGGTTGATTGGCAACCCTTTAGCAACCGCGGATGCGCCTCACCAAACGATTGGAAAATTTATTGGTCTGGCTGTCTTTTCCTCAGACGCCATGTCTTCTGTCGCTTATGGTCCCCAGGAATTGATGATGATGCTGGCGGCAGCAGGGATAGCTTCACTGCATTTCTCTTTGCCGTTGGTTCTATGTATCGTCGCCTTGCTTGCAATTCTTACCATTTCTTATGAACAAACGATCCATGCCTATCCCAACGGTGGCGGATCTTATATTGTATCTCGTGATAATCTTGGGGTGTTGCCGGCTCAAATTGCTGGTGCAGCACTTTTAACGGATTACATATTAACGGTTGCTGTCTCGATCTCTTCCAGTGTGGCGCAGATTGCATCTGCTTTTCCTTTATTGTATCGCTGGCGTATTGAAATAGCTGTCTTTTTTATCATGTTGATCATGATCATCAATTTACGTGGCGTTAAGGAATCTGGAATTACTTTTGCGATTCCTACCTATTTTTTCATTTTAATGATGTACATTACCATCATTGCCGGTTTGGTGCGTTATTTCACTGGAACATTAGGCGTGGTTACCAACCCTCCGGATTTAACGATTTTAGCAGAACCCCAAGCATTGACCTTGTTTTTGTTACTAAAATCCTTTGCCAGTGGAACAGCCTCTGTGACCGGTGTCGAAGCAATCTCGGATGGGATTACCGCATTTCGTGAGCCTCGCAGTAAAAATGCTGGGACAACCTTAATCATGATGGCGGCGATCCTCGGTTCCATGTTGATCGGCGTTACATTCCTCGCCGGTCAAGTTCAAGCTATACCTTCAGAACATGAAACTTTGGTCTCACAAATTGCACGTACTGTTTTTGATAGTCGTGGTTTGCTATATCTCATAACGATCATCGGAACTACTGTAATCCTTGTAATGGCTGCTAATACTGCTTTTGCAGATTTCCCCCGCCTTGGTGCAATTACTGCTAAAGACGGATTCTTACCAAGGCAGCTCACTTTTCGGGGAAGCCGGCTGGTGTATTCACGGGGTATTGCGGCTCTCGCGATTATTGCCTCCTTGTTGATCATCTTATTTAAAGCGAATGTATCTCAATTAATTCCCTTGTATGCCATCGGTGTATTTCTTTCGTTTACCCTTTCACAATCCGGGATGGCACGTCGATGGTGGAAAAGCGGTCATTTGAAACCAGGTGAGGATCTGAAGGAACAGGGATCCACTTTAAAACACGAAAACAACTGGCAAATCAAAATGATCATCAATGGTTTTGGCGCAGTCGTGACCTTTTTTGTCACTATTATTTTTGCTGTCACCAAGTTTGCGGATGGCGCCTGGGTGGTGGTTGTTTTATTACCAGTTCTGGTAGTTATTTTCTATTCCATCCATCACCATTATGTTAATTTAGCATCGCATTTATCCCTGGATAATTATGCAGGTCAACATAATATGGGGCGTCACAGGGTGATTCTTTTACTTTCAGGTGTTCATCGCGGTACATTGGCAGGACTTAAATATGCCGAATCCCTCTCGGATGATGTGACTGCTGTTCATGTCTCCATCGATGAGGATGAAACTGCTAAGGTCCAACAAAAATGGGAATCCTGGGGAGATGGTATCCGCCTTGTCATTCTTGATTCCCCCTATCGGTTGTTGATTGAGCCTCTGTTGGATTATATTCAAGGGCTGAATCAAATTCGGCTTGCTAATGAAATGATTACAATTGTGGTTCCGCATTTTGTTCCACGTCGTTTTTGGACGAATACCCTTCATATGCGGACTGCTGACACCCTGCGCAAGGTCTTGATGGGTCAAAAAGATATTGTTATTGTGGAAGTCCCGTATCAGGTCGATTAATCGATAAAGGAAAAGTTAAGATAATGAAAGTAATAATTGTTGGTTGTGGTCGTTTGGGTTCGGAATTGGCATTTTTGCTGTTTAAACATGGGAATGATGTTGCGATTATTGATCGGGATCCTGAAGCATTTAATTTATTAAATGCTGAATTCCGCGGACATTTAGTGGAAGGCGATGCACTCAGCCACGATGTTTTAAAACGATCGGGAGTCGAAAACGCAGATGCCTTTGCAGCAGTTACCAGTACAGATTCAGTGAATCTGGTGGCTGCTCGTGTGGCATCTGAGATTTTTCATATCAGGACAGTTGTTGCGCGAAATTTTGAACCAAATTTTTCCGAGCTTTATAGCATCTTTAATTTGGAAGTTATCAGTGGTACCAGTTGGAGTGCCTCGCGTCTGGAAGAAATGATTTTGAACGAACAATTCAAATTATTCTATTCCTTTGGAAGTGGTGAAGTTGATTATTACCAGGTTATTCTACCTGCCCATTGGGAAGGGAAGAGAGTATCTGATTTAAATCAAAAACAAAAAGAGTCGGTATTATCCTCGATTACCCGTAAGGGGAGATCTTTTATTCCTGACCAGGACGAGGTGTTGCAAGCAGGTGATCATTTACATTTTAGCGCAACGCATGAAGGCATTGAAGCACTTCGGCTTAAACTTGCTTTAGATCATCAGGAGTTGTGAAATGTTTGTAATTATTGCAGGCGGTGGACGCACCGGTGTTTATTTAGCGAAAATGCTTTTACGACAGGA
>PHBS01000119.1 GCA_002841995.1 Chloroflexi bacterium HGW-Chloroflexi-8 | reverse complement strand
TCTTTTTCAATCTCCATCCAGAAATCCATCACATAGATCGCATTTTGATTTCGAAAATAGTAGGTTTTCACAGTTTCGGGTATTTCATTAAAAAGGACAGTCTTTTTAACAAACCCATAGTCATGACCCTCGTTAATAACCCGTTCAACTTCCTGATACGCATCAAATCCTGAGAAAAAATTTTCTTCACGGGCACCCAGAAATTGGTCAAAGCCTTCATTTTCCAGAGCAAGTACAGTATTCGTTACAGTGATATAAATCGCTCCTTCACCAGACTGCTCACTCAAAAACACGGATCCATACTCATTTAATTCTTCATTCCACCCGATCGGGACAGTCATCTCAAAGACACCCCCCGGGAACTCAAGAAATCCCGAAGACAAACCTGTTTGACCTAATGTGGTGTCCGGGGTTGAAGTCGAAAATGGCTGGGTTGGAATTTTGCGAAGATATGCTGCAGTGGTAGGTCGGGCGGTAGCCTTCAGCAGAGGTCCATTCTTCGTTTGGCAATCAGTCAATATAAATACGATAAAGAACGCCAGTGCAATCAGTTGAATCTTTTGCTTTGCCATCAATCGACCTCAAAATTTTTTTCTATTTTAACGACAACCTGCTCACAAAACAAATCAATTTTGTTTTCGATTTATAATCATATTGCATTACTGAATTGGAGGAATTAATTGAATCAGAAAAGCACAAAAAAATCCCAAATCATAACAACTTTATTGATCATCATTCTATTACTCGGCTTTTTTGGTGCAATCCTTTATTTTGGTGGAATGTTGTACTTTACCGGCTTAACTCCCTGTCACCCTCCGTTTTGGGTCACTGTGGATGGTGTTGCCACTCAAAAAGTTTTCGCTTTTTATGATGACAATAAAAATGGTATTTTTGAAGCAGATCTGGAGCGATCCCTTCCAAATATCACTATACAATTGGCGAATGAAAGCGCAATTACGGATAAACAAGGTTTTGCCACGGTCTATGCGTATAAAGAGGGCTGTGCCTGTAAATGTTCAAAAGGTGACACACTCCTGGTAACCATACCAAATGGCTGGCAAACCACTACCCCAACCCAGTACTTACTGAAGGGAAATGAAGATACGATTCTGCTGGGTTTTTACCGATAATCTTATTATTCTTCGAAATTTAATCTTTTTTTCCAAACTAAAGGTCAACATGCAAAATCAAATAACCCACCCATCCAAATTACTTTCTGATACTGGCAGCTTGACTCAAGTAGGCTGGTCTCCACAGCCTATGTTGGATTCGAACCTGGAAAAAGCAAGTTTTTACAAATTAAAACTTTTTCAACCTTTTCGGCTTAAACGTTGGGATTATTACGGTGTAACAACGCCAACTCATTTTTTTTCCTTTACCATTTCTGATATCGGATATCTGGGTATGGTGTTTGTTTATGTGGTCGACTTTGAAAAAAAGACACACCATGAAGAAACGATTGCGATTCCATTTGCCAGTGGTGTACAAATTCCTCGTAACAGCACGGAAGGGATCACCAGCTTCAAGAATAATAAAGCTTCGCTTATGTTCAAAAAAGATAATTCACAGCGTTCATTAAAAGTAACCTGGAAAAATTTTCAGGATGGTATGGATCTGTCTGCAGACCTGATCATGAAAGATGAACCAGAACATGAGTCGATGAACCTGGTCGTCCCGATTGAAGAAAAACGGTTCTATTTTAACCGTAAGATTAACTGCATACCAGTAACCGGTTGGGTTGAATACCTTGATCAAAAACATACCATCACACCACAGCACTGCCTGGCCAACCTGGATTGGGGTCGAGGCGTTTGGGCATATGATTCTTTTTGGGTCTGGGCTTCTTCTTCTGGCTTCCTGGCAGATGGACGTTCGATTGGACTCAACATGGGTTTTGGCTTTGGCGATAGTTCCAAAGCGACCGAAAATGCTTTTATTTTGAATGGAAAGATCCAAAAACTGGAACAAGTAAAATTTGAATATGATTCAAAGAATTTTATGGCGCCCTGGAAAATGCAAAACGAAGACGGTCGATTGAATTTAACTTTTACGCCTTTTTATGAACGGATTGCCAAAACGGATGCCAAAATTCTGACCTCAGAAGTTCATCAAATGTTCGGGAAATATAATGGCACGCTCATTTCAGATGATGGCGAAAGGCTTTCAGTAGAAAACCTGATTGGTTTTGCTGAAGAACACCACGCCCGCTGGTAAAGTTTTAACAAAATCAATAAGTTGCAACTTTTATAACTCTCTTGCGTAAATAGAATGAGTATCAATTTAAGGAGAGTTAATAAAATGAACAAAAAATTTGGTTATCTTATTGTATTGGTTGTCATTGCACTATCTTCGTTAGCTTGTTCTATCAGCGTACCGGATGTCAACATTAACCTGGATTCTGTTAAAGGATCTGGCACAAGCAGTGAAGAAACTCGTTCTCTGGAAGGTATCACAGGCGTAAACCTGTCCTCCATTGGCAATTTGACGATTGTGTATGGGTCGGAAGAAAAAATCGTCATTAATGCGGATGATAATCTGATTCCTTATATCACTACAGAAGTGAAAAATGGAATTCTGGATATTGGCACACAAGATGGTATTAATATTCGACCGGTTGAAAAAATTACCTATAACCTGACAGTCACAAAACCCCTTGAGTTATTAAAGGTTTCCGGATTGGGTGATATTAATGCACCCGCATTAGAATCAAATGAAATGTCAATCCAGGTTTCTGGGTCAGGAAACATTTCAATTCAAGATTTGAAAGTTGAGTTAATTCAGGCCAATATTAGTGGATTAGGATCCATTACCATTGACGAAGGCTCAGCCACAAAACAGGAAATTACACTAAGTGGATCGGGAACATATAAGGCTGAAGATATTCAAAGTCAGTCAGCGAACGTTACAGTCAGCGGACTGGGTAACGCATCTCTTTGGGTAACAGATCAACTAACTGCAACCATTTCCGGATCCGGAAACGTTGAATATTACGGGAATCCACGCATTCAGCAGACAGTCAGTGGAATTGGTGGATTGGTTTCCAAAGGGAATAAATAATTAAGGAGCAAGAAATGGTCGACCGAATTATTCGTGCCATCAAATTGGATAAAACCCTTTTTGCCGAAGCCGCAAAAAATGAATCTCTTCTCAGTGAGAGCTTGATCGTCGTGGTTCTGGCTGCAGTCCTTACCGGAATTGGCAGCATGATCAATGCTGACCAACCAATCCTGGCTTTAATATCAGAAATTGCGAATAGTGTCATATTTGGCTGGCTGCTTTGGTCAGTAATCGCCTATTTTGTTGGCACTTTCTTTTTTGGCGGTAAAAGCACGATCAATGAGATGTTACGAACAATTGGTTTCGCCAATGCCCCCAGGTTATTAAGCCTTTTTGCTTTCATACCATGCGTGGGATGGCTGTTCGTCCTGCTGGGTGGTGTGTTGAGTTTGATTGCTGGTGTCATTGCCATACGCGAATCGATGGAATTTAATAATGACAAAGCACTGATCACGGCAATTATAGGTTTCATACTTTTCCTAATGAGCAGTGCAGTTTTACGAGTATTATTTGCAGGATTAAGCCTGCCTTTTCAGTCGTTGTTCAATTAGGCAAAGCGTTTCAGCCTTTTAAAAATCGCCTGAAATCATCAAACAGGAGGTCGATTGATAATTATCGGTCTCCTGTTTGTTTAAACCGGGTTCTCAAAACCCATCAAAAAATCTCTTCAAATTTCGCTTCGTCTTTTTCGAGGTCTAAAATGCATATGCTGCGGGTCTGCTTTTTCAGCCCACCTAAAGATCCGGGATTGATCACTCGCGTACGTCCTATTTTTTGATCAGTCCGTAAATGAGTGTGACCAAAAAAAACATAGTCAAAGATTTGGGAATTGATCATTTCATCCAATACACCTTTCAAATGACTGTGAGTCATGCCGATTTTTTTCTCAAAGCATTCTCCCTCATATCGATAACCAACTGAATTGTCTGGGTTATTAGACAGTATAAAATCCCTCATCTCCCCGGTCATAAAATCGCCATTACCGTAAGTTAAAACGAAAGGGAGTTTGCAAATCAATTCCAGACCTGCCAATGAAGTTACATCCCCGCAATGAAACAGTTTTTGAATGCTGTATTTGTTCAGGATTTGGATAGCAGCTTCAATATTAATTTTATGGTCGTGCGTATCAGAAAGAATCCCTATTTTCATAATCCCTCAAAATAATCCAGGTGATAAAGTATGAATCAAAAAAATCAAATATTTGTAATTATCGTTGCAAAAATAGTTTTTTATCATAATATTTACCATTTGTAATAAATAAATTGCATACGTAACATATATTGCACCAAATCTATCCTTTTTAGTGCCTTTTTAATATTGTATTAATCTTACTTGGAAGATATAATTTGTCGTATTCTCTCATATTCTTTTAATGAAGGGAGGGGTTTGATTATTTAGAGTAAAAAAACATTTTTTCCTTATGTCGTTTTATAAAGTATGAAAATCTACTAAAGAGGAGAGTCTTATGTCAATTAAGACAACAAAAAAGCTGGTTCTATTATCAGTACTCATTCTGGCGGTGGCAGTTTTAACAGCCTGTGCGCAAGCACCTGTGGCTACCGAGGTACCCGTTGCAGTTCCCACCCAGACCTGCCCGGCACCTGTGCCTTGTCCAGAAATTCCTGTAACAGTAGCAGCTCCATTTGAAGAACTATGGAAAAGCTCACCCCATGCAGATGACACAGCTGAAGCATTCCGTCATTGGGATGCAGAAAATCCAGCCGAAGTACCTGCTGATTGTGCTACATGCCACAGTTCAACCGGTTTCCAGGATTTCGTTGGCGCAGATGGTTCTGCAGCCTTCGTGACTGATGCGAATGCCCCAGTCGGCTCCGTCATCACCTGTGTAACCTGTCATAATGATGCTACATTAACACTGAGTACAGTTAAATTCCCATCTGGTGTTGAATTAACCGGACTGGGAGGTGAAGCAACTTGTATGACCTGCCATCAAGGACGAGCATCCATGGTGCAGGTTGATGAAGCCATTACCAAAGCCGCTGTAACAGATGAAGATACCATTTCAGCAGATCTTGGGTTCATTAATATCCATTACTTTGCTGCTGCTGTTAGCCGCTATGGTACAGAGGTTAAAGGTGGATACGAGTACGCTGGAAATACTTATGACACATTGTTTGAGCATGTTTCAGAAGTACAGACATGTACCGACTGCCACAATTCGCATACATTGCAAATAAAAATTGATACTTGCAAAGGCTGCCATGAAGTTGAATCAGTTGAAGACTTGCGAAAAGTACGCGAACCATCTTCAGCTGGTGATTACGATGGTGATGGCAATGTCACAGAAGGTATCTATGATGAATTGGAAGGTTTGAAGGCATTAACCTTAACTGCCATTCAAGCTTACGCCAGTGAAGTTGCCGGCGCTCCAATCCTGTACTCCGCAGACGCTTACCCCTACTTCTTTGCTGATGCCAATGCCAATGGCACAATCGATGAAGGTGAAGGCAAGTATGTTTCCTGGACACCTCGACTTTTGAAAGCTGCTTACAACTTCCAAACAGTCACCAAGGATCCAGGTGGATTTGCTCATGGTGGCAAGTATCTCATCCAATTGCTGCATGATTCCATTGCCAATCTTAATGAAAAACTAAGTACCCCGGTTGACCTAACCACCGCTGCCCGTGATGATGCTGGCCACTTTGCCAGTAATACGGAAGCGTGGAGACACTGGGATGCTGAAGGTGAAGTCCCCGGCACTTGTGCAAAATGCCATAATGCCGAAGGTCTGCCACAATTCATAAAGAATGGTGTCAATATTGCCATGGAACCCACCAGTGGTTTGTACTGCACAACCTGCCACAATTCTGCGGAATGGCCAGCTCTCTATGCAATGGAGTCCGTTACATTCCCCAGTGGCGCAAAACTGGGTTTTGCAGATGCCCCAAATGCTAATCTTTGTTTGAACTGCCATCAAGGTCGCGAATCAACCTTAAGTGTTGACAAAGCAATTGGCACCTTAAAAGCAGATGATGTCAGTGAAAATCTACGTTTCCGCAACGTCCACTACTTTGCCGCAGGTGCCACCTTATTTGGCACAGAAGCAAAGGGTGTATACGAATACACTGGCAAGACTTACAAAGGTGTTAATACCCATGCAACAGGATTCTCAACCTGTGTAAACTGTCATGACCCGCATGGTTTGACCGTAAAAACTGCTGCATGCAGCGGTTGTCACTCCACCACTGATCCAAAAACAATTCGCATGACTTCAGTCGCGGATTATGATGGTGACGGCGATGTCAAAGAGGGTATTGCAGGCGAAATTGAAACGCTTGCTGAAAAACTCTACGCAGCCATCGTTGCTAAATCAGGAGCAGCTCCATTAGTATATAGTGCATCCGCGTACCCATACTGGTTTGCAGATGCCAATGCTAACGGTGCTATCGATGATGGAGAACAAGGTTATGCTGCTTGGACCCCACGCTTATTGAAAGCTGCTTACAACTATCAATATGTCCAAAAGGATCCAGGTGCCTTCGCCCACAATGGTATCTATATTATGCAAGTTCTATATGATTCCATTCAGGATGTTGGTGGCTCGACCACAGGTCTAACTCGCCCATAAAGTAGTTTCGCGAAAGCCCCATGACTTTCATGGGGCTTTTTTTATTTATTTAAGATAGAATTAATTCACATTCAAACTGGAATATGGAGAAAAAAATGAAGAAATCAGGAAATTGGTTCAAGAAACTTTTTTTCCCTCCAGCAGACGCAAATACAGCTATGCGGCTTCTACCATTTGGGATTGTTATATTAATCCTGATGTCCGTTGCATTGGGCGTCACGAAAGCCTGGGAGTACACCAATACAACCACGTTCTGCGGAACCGCTTGTCATACCATGCCTCCCCAATATGTCACGCATCAACTATCCGATCATGCTCGTGTAACTTGTGAAGACTGCCACCTTGGCAGAACTGAACTGGGAACACAAATCATTCGGAAAATCCAATACTCGTACCAAACTGGTTCTGCAACCATTATGAACTCTTATGAGTTACCAATTTTCGCCAAAAACATGCGCCCTGCCAGAGATGTCTGTGAAACTTGCCATCTTCCTGAAAAATTTTCCACCGACAAATTGGTTGAAATCAAGGAATATGGAGAGGATATCAATAACACCCCAAAAACAACTTTTCTGGTTCTAAAAACTGGCGGTGGATCCAGCAGACAGGGTTTAGGATTTGGAATCCACTGGCATATTGAAAACCCTGTTTCTTTCTATGCAGTTGATGAAGAAAAACAAGAAATTCCCTATGTTCGGGTTGAAAACTCCGACGGGAGTATTAAGGAATATGTTGATATCGAATCGGATTTTGATATCAAACAATTAGACGAAACAAAACTTGAGACAATGGATTGTATGTCCTGCCATAATCGAGCAGCCCATGCAATAGAAAATCCAGTCGACGCCATCAATAGTATGATTGCACGTGGTGAAATTTCCACTTCCATCCCATTTATTCGAAATCAGGCGGGTACTGTGATGCGTGGAAATTACACAACAATGGATGAAGCCAAAGAAGGCATATATCACATCCTCGACAATTACCAAAAGAATTTTCCACAGGAATACCTGGATTATAAGGATCAAATCGAAAAAGTTGCTGATAAATTATGGGCATATTACCAGAATGCTGTATTTATGGATCAAAAAATGGATTGGACTACGCACCCAGACAACAGTCAACATACAGATTCACCGGGATGTTTCCGTTGTCATGATGGTACCCACTTAACTGTTGAAAATGAAGCAATCCGCCTGGAATGTAATCTGTGCCATTCGGTTCCAGTAATTTCCGGACCGGAAGATTTTGTAACAAATATTGAAGTCAGCCGTGGTATTGAGCCCGAATCACACAAAGACACGAATTGGATCAGCTTACATCATGAAGTCTTTGATGAAACCTGCGCTTCCTGTCACACGGTGGAAGACCCGGGTGGGACGAGTAACACTTCGTTTTGCAGCAATTCTGGCTGCCATGGAGAAAATTGGGAATATGTAGGCTTTAATGCACCCAAATTACGTGAAATTTTAAGTACGATGATACCTACTCCTACTCCCAAACCAGACTTACCAACCGACCCTTCCCAGGTTAACAGCTATTCTCAAATTTCAAGTCTGTTTTCAAAATGCGCTGATTGTCACGCCGCAGGTGGGATGATGGGTGTAAATCTATCGTCTTATGAAACCATCATAAAAGGTGGAGATCAAGGAGCAATTGTGGTTCCAGGTGATGCAGCGAACAGCAAATTAGTCATTGTTCAATCAGGTACCCCGCCCCATTTTGCACAATTTACACCACAAGAATTGGATTTAATAATTAACTGGATCAATTCAGGCGCTAAAGAATAGATTTAAGTTCTCCTTTTGGCAATCAAGTTTAAGACACGATCTGGTTTGATGAAAAAACCAGATCGTGATTTATTTCAAATCCACAATCCCACCTATTTTTATACAGATTTACGGAAAAAAATGATCATTTAACAGTATTTTTGTCACCACCATATGCTTACAAAAATTAAAATTTGCACAGAATGTTTTAATGTATAATTAACCATTGTGTTTGGGAGAATTTTGGTCGTTTTCGCCCATTTACACACAGATTCATTTATCCAAGCTTCTTAAAAGGAGAATAATACGAATGAAGAGATCTTATCTTCTCGCCAATTGGCGAAAGCCGGGTCTCCTGCTTGTTTTTTTGTTGGTTATTGGAATTTTTTTTCTGGCATCTAAACCGACACACGTTCAAGCAGAGACATTACAATCTCCCTTAATCCAAACTGGTGGCATTCCAAACGCCGAATGCCTCTCATGTCATGCACAAGCTACAGAACCAGTTTTCCTACAGAGTGGTGAACCCCTATTCTTAAGAATAGATGTCCCCATGTTTGGAAACTCAGTGCATGGAAGAAATAGCGTAACCTGTGTAACCTGCCACAGTAATATCACCGGTTTTCCTCATCCGGAAGTGACCACACCAACGATACATGATTATCGACTTGGTTATATTGGTGTGTGTGCAGCCTGCCATGCTGAACAGGTGAATGCGACCCAGGATAGCATTCACGGTCAATTGTTGAAGCAAGGCAATCAATTTGCGCCTTCTTGTGCAGATTGTCATGATCCGCACACTCAGCCACTGGTCGAAGAAGTGGATAAATCCGAATTTGCAGCAGTGTGTGCACAATGCCATAATGGCATTTACGAAGAATACAAATTGAGCGTGCACGGTAAAGCTTTATTGGAAGGCAATGTAGATGTCCCCGGTTGTGTCGATTGCCATGGAGTCCATTCCATTAGTGACCCAACAACAGCCGAATTCCGCAACAGTTCCGTATATATGTGCGCAGATTGTCACACAGACGAGACTAAAATGGCAAAATATGGATTGTCCACGAATGTGTTGACCTCTTATGTAGCCGATTTTCATGGCACAACAATTTCGCTTTTTGAAAAGACCGAACCCGGGCAAAAATCCAACACTGCAGTCTGTTATGACTGCCATGGTATTCACAACATTTTGAGTGTAGATGACCCCCAAAAAGGTTTGGCAGTCAAAGAAAACATGCTTTCTGCCTGTCAAAAATGTCATCCGGATGCTACAACCAATTTCCCATCTTCCTGGCTGAGCCATTACATGCCGGATAAGAATACCTACCCATTAGTCTATTACGTTGATCTTTTTTATAAGATCTTAATCCCTTCAGTTCTTGGAATTATGGCAATCTTTATCGCAAGTGATATTTATCGCCGTGTTAGAACATCAAGACGAAAATTAGTTCCTGTTGAAGTAACCCCAACAGAGGAAGGAAAGGAGTAAATACCATGAGTGATGATAAGAAAACCTATGTACGTTTTGGTATTGCTCGAAGAATTGAACACTTCCTCCTGATCCTGTCATTTTCAACATTGGGATTAACCGGTTTAATTCAAAAATATGCCTTAAATGACATTTCTATCTGGTTGGTTGGCGTTTTAGGTGGTATTACCACCGTACGTATCATCCACAGGATTGCTGCTACGGTTTTTGTCCTGGAAGGTGTTTACCACTTAGTACATCTTGGATACCTGCTTTATGTTCAGAAAAAAGAAGCAAGTATGATCCCAACTATCAAAGATGCCAAAGATGCCCTTCAATCTTTTCTCTTCAACCTGGGGATCATCAAAGAAGCGCCCAAGATGCCGCGTTATAACTTTACCGAAAAAGTGGAATATTTGGCCATGTTATGGGGTTTCATTGCTATGGGTGTGACCGGTTTTATGCTTTGGAATCCAATTGCAACCACAAATATTTTGCCAGGTGTAGTTATTCCCGCAGCAAAAGCTGCACACGGTTTGGAAGCAGTTCTGGCTGTGCTGGCCATTCTTTTGTGGCATTTTTATAATGTCCACATCAAGCATTGGAACTGGGCGATGATTCGCGGGACGATGACGAAACATCAAATGATCGAGGAACATGCTGAAGAATTAGAGGCCATTGAAGCTGGAATTGAGGAAGTTCAAGTTGATGAAAAATCCTACAAAAAACGAATGGGAATTTATATGCCCATATCGATCATTTTTTCAGTGGCATTGGTTGCCGTGGTCCTCTATTTTGTCACATTCGAACAAACAGCCATAACGACCATAGAACCTGTTTATGCAGATGTAAATATATATGTGCCACAAACTCCAACTTCCTTCCCAACAGCAACTTCGACACCCACACCAAATCCCGAATTGGAAAACACATGGGAAGGTGGAATAAGTCAAATTTTCACAACAAAATGCAGCCTTTGTCACGGTGAAAATGGTGGCTTCTCTGTGAAAACTTATGAATCCATGATAAAAGGTGGAAAAAGTGGTTTGGCAGTAGTTCCTGGTAGCCCTGAAGAAAGTCGAATTTTATCAATGGCAGCTCCTGGCAAAGAACATCCCGGACAATTTTCCGCGGATGAAATTACAAAGATTTTTAAATGGATTCAAGACGGAGCAAAGAAATAAATTAATTCAAGTTCTAAAAAGAGCGATTGGTTAACCAATCGCTCTTTTTCTTTACAGAACATGACGCAAAAATTGTTTCGTTACGTCGCGAAATTTGAAATATTGTTCACGATGAATAAAATGCCCAGCCCCAGGTAGGTATTCGATCTTACATTTTTTCCAGAGTTTGGCAACGGTTTCAGATACTTCGGGGGTCACAATCCCCCCAAGGCTCGTTTCAGAAGTCACAAGAAGACCTGGAACTCGGATCGTTGGAACAAATCGTTGCCAATCCCAGGCTGGCTGTAGAAAATATTGTGCAATTTGTGGGCTGGTGAGTTGCTTACCTTTTGCCCATTGCAAATTTTCGTTTTCAGTCCAGGTCGGATTTCTTTGTTTACATATTTCAATTAATTCTTCCAGTGGTTTATTTTTAAGATCCTGTAGCCAGACCTGATAATCTTGAAACAAAGTTAACCTCTTTGGCTCGGGAATTTCATCCATGCGCCAGGGCGGGTCTTCCAAGATAATCCCCCGTACTAATCCAGGGTTTTGCCTGGCAAATTCAATCGCCACATTTGCTCCTAATGAATGCCCTAAAACAACAGGCTTGATCAGATTCAGGGTTTTTACCACCCAAAACAAATCTTCAGCCATGAGTTCAATTCCATAGCCTGTTTCCGGTTTATCTGACATGCCATGACCACGCAAATCGATCATGACCACATCATAAGACGGCTCGATAAACACAGGGAACCGCCCCCAACCAAGGCTATACTCTAATAGGCCGT
>PHBS01000118.1 GCA_002841995.1 Chloroflexi bacterium HGW-Chloroflexi-8 | reverse complement strand
GTAGCCAGTCACGCAGCGTGCTTTCCGCGATATCCAGCTCTTCGCAAATTTCACGCGGGGTATACAGCATCGGTAATAAACCGGGGGCTTTTACGATTATGGTGTGAGGCAGCTTGGTTCTATGACTTTTTTCTTCCATCCAACGATACTCCTAAGAAATAATGTTTTGTAATCTATCCATGCAACAGTAGGTCATCCGACCCGAAATCGTTGACAACATTCCCAAAAGTTTGTTTGATCTGAAGGATGTCTTCCGGAATTACACTGACGTTTTGATTTTCACTTAAGCCTGCACGAATTTTAGTGATCGTTTCACTCAATTGGCTGGCCAGTTTATTGGCGCGTCTTGCTTCACGTCGCACAGTGTACCAATCACCAGGTGAATTTGGTAGTTTTCTTTCCGACACATCGCCTATAAATTGAACAAACCCTATTTCATCTGTGAGGATTGAATTTGCTATGCAACGAGCTTCAAAACGTTTCAGACACCGGAAAATCTCCTCTACTGGGTCCTCCATTTTTAGCATTTTCAACTGTTCACAAGGTAAATCTAAAAGCTCAGATACATATCCGGATAAGCGGGGCAAGTCTTCTTGAATGGTTTCAAGCTGCGAGACAAGCCTGGTATTTAGCGTTTTGACTGATTTTGTCAGTAAGTATGTGTTCATTGGTGATCCTTTCAAAAAGAGTTACGAATAGGATAACACCCGGCAGTGTTCGGCTCAATCTACCAATTTCGGTAGGATTTAATCCAAAAAACTACCGATATCGGTATATAGATTTTTTTACTTTTTCCTTGCACAATAGAATAATCTGACCTATAATTACACAGAACGTATGTTCTAAAATATACAAACCAAAAATCTACCGTTACCTGACTTGCGCATAAATACTTAGAATGGCCAACACAATCACAACCTTTCTCACACCTGGTCCTCTCCGGATTAATGCGCATTATTCCGGGGGGGCTTTATGTTATTTCTTAACCACGTATTGTGGAACTTAGGGGAGGTCTCTGTCAATGCCATCCATCGTAGTCTTCAATGATGAAGGAAATGTTGTTTACCAAAATTCTGTTGACGATGTTCACGAGTTGGTGAAAACAATCCGCGATGGTGGCGATCTGCCGGGCTTTTCTGAGTCACCCCCACCCGTTCGCATTAATGGACTGATTATCCTTGCAGAACAATCGCCTATATGTAAAAGAACTGCACCAAAACTTACCCAAAAACAATGTCAGGTGCTGCAATGCCTGGCGAATTCCCTCACCCCAGAGCAAACCGCAATGAAAATGGGCCTATCAGAAGAATCTATTCGGCTTTATCTTAGAATTCTCAAGAAAAAATTCAAAACAGAAAGCCGGGACCAATTAATGGCAATGGCTGGCTATCTTGGGTTGTGCAATCCCTATCAAAACGAGCCGCCTGAAGCAAGTTAAGCAATCATGGTCGCGAAAAATGTCTGGCATCATCATAGGGGATTCGTTGCCAGAATACGAAAAGTATTATATTATTAGTGACGAACATATTTTTCGTTATATACTACATTGCGACCGGTAAAACTCACAAGTTATGTCCAAATTTCCAGTCTGGTTTAAGCGAGCATATAAACAATGGAGCCGATCCCAACCAGGTGAGGAAGATTTCTTGGCCTTCTGTGACTTGCTAGGTTATTCACCAGCTATTGTGTTGAACTGGCTTCAAGGCGATTCTATACCTCAGGGTGCTGAGCTATTGAGTATAGCTGGTCTATTTGGAACGAAGGTGTATTCATTGTTAGGCCAACTAGAACCTGATCCAGAACTAGTGAAGATCTACAATTCCTTCTCTCATCTCACTGGAGAATATCGGAGTAAGGTAGCACATGCACTTTGGGAAGCTCAAACAGAAATGAGTCAAAAAAACGTAACTGTTCGTTCAGAGGAAGCTAAATCTATCCTATCCCAGGCCTTTAAGAAATGGGGATTTGAAACGCCGCTTAATAATTAGCACTAAAACGCGAATCCCTAAAAAGTGAAAATTAACAGCTAAACACATTCATACAGGATGTGTTTTTTGTTACCGAAATTTGAATAGCAACCATCAATAATGAGTATATAATTATTATTGTACTTATTCTCACTTGTAAAAAGAAGGTAATATGACCAACGACCTTCCCTTAGTAATGACGATTGAGGAAGCTTCGAAGTACCTTCGCATACCGCTCTCCTCCCTTTATAAACTTGCGCAAGACGGAAAAATTCCATGCCAAAAAGTTGGGCGACATTGGCGATTTAGAAAAGAAACCATAGATCGCTGGTTGGATGAAAGATCGGTTATCAGCAACAAGTCAAACCCTTATCAATTCAAAGAAACAAAAGAATGAAATTATGAAGAGACACAATCGACAAACAATTTCGATGGAAAAAAAACCCAATAGGGGGACACCATGAATGTATTTGACCTTCGCAGCTCTCTGATTAAAGATTACTCATCATATATTTCCAGTTTTATTCGAATACGCGATCCAAAAATTAAAGACTATGTTGACCAGAGCATAGATCAGGGTTTGTTGTGGCCGGATCCTTTAATTCAACTAAATCCCACCTTTGAACCTGGGAAATGGATCGATGACCTGAGCAATGAAGGTGTCCTCCATAAAGAATGCAAACGGATATTCCGTCGCAAACAAGCTCCTGATGATTTCGGTCAACCGCTACGGTTGCACAAGCATCAGGAAGATGCCATCAGAACAGCCCGAGAAGGTCATAACTATATTCTTACGACAGGAACTGGATCTGGAAAAAGTCTTGCCTATATCATCCCAATTGTCGATTACGTACTACGTAATGGGAGTGGCAAAGGAGTCCAGGCAATCATTGTTTATCCGATGAATGCACTGGCGAACAGCCAAAAGGGTGAATTGGAGAAATTTCTTAAATTCGGTTATCCAGATGGAAAGGGTCCAGTCACCTTTGAACGGTATACCGGGCAGGAAAACGACCAGGAAAAAAACCGCATCATGTCGAATCCACCGGATATCTTGCTGACCAACTATATTATGTTGGAATTGATCTTGACTCGCCCTGAAGAGCGAAAGACTCTGGTTAATGCGGCGCAAGGATTAAGGTTCCTAGTTCTTGATGAACTCCATACATACCGAGGCCGACAAGGTGCAGACGTCTCTATGCTAGTGCGGCGCGTTCGAGAAGCATTACACGCCAATCACTTGCAGTGCATTGGAACCTCAGCAACTTTGGCAGGTGCAGGAAGTCTGGAACAACAACGAGTGGAAGTTGCTGAAGTGACATCTGTTTTATTTGGGGATATTGTTCTTCCTGGAAGTGTCATCGGAGAAACCCTGCGTCGGGCGACCGAAGAGAGCCCTTTTAGTGATCAGGTTTTTATTGCCAAACTCAAAGCGAGCATACAAAACCTTGATTTGCCTAACACGTATGACCAGTTCATTCATCACCCGCTGGCAAGCTGGGTTGAAAGCAGACTAGGCTTAACTACAGATAAAGAAAGCGGTCGCTTGGTACGTGCACTCCCCAAGAGCTTGACTGGGAATGACGGCGCTGGACGTGAGCTAAGCCAGCTAATTGGATTACCAGAAGAGATCTGCGTTCAGGCTCTCCAAGCAATTTTGTTGAAGGGATATTCAATTGCCAATCCGGAGACGAATTTTCCGGCTTTTGCTTTCCGGTTACACCAATTTATCAGCCGCGGTGACACAGTTTATGCCTCAGTGGAAGCGGAAGAGGATCGCCATATCACCGTATATGGACAAAAATTCGTTCCTGGGGATCGTGATAAGTTACTGCTCCCACTTGCTTTTTGCCGTGAGTGCGGTCAGGAGTATTACGTTGTTCGACGTACTAAGGATCATGAAAGCGGATCCGAGCTCTTTCTACCACGTGAGCTCAACGAAAACAGAGATTCTGATGGTGGTGAGCCAGGATTCCTTTATCTAAACCAGGATAATCCCTGGCCGGAAGATAATTATGACGCTATTGACCGCCTTCCAGATGATTGGCTTGAAGAAAGTGATGGCGAATTAGCTATCAAGAAAAGCCAACGTAAAAATCTACCCGAGGTAGTCAGGATCAGTCCGGATGGGAAAAAAGGAGAACCTGGGCAGCGAGTGGCATATTTGAAAGCACCCTTCCGTTTCTGCCTTCATTGCGGAGTGTCCTATGGAGCTCGCCAATCCTCTGATTTTGCAAAACTTACCGAGCTCAGTTCGGGCGGTCGCTCCACGGATACAACTATTCTCAGTATGTCCTTAATACGTCGCTTGAGAAATGACCAGGATTTATTACCAAAGGCTAGAAAACTCCTCAGTTTTACCGATAACCGTCAGGACGCTTCGCTCCAAGCCGGTCACTTTAATGATTTTGTGGAAATTGCGTTGCTACGCTCAGCCTTGTATCGAGCGGTGAAAGCGAATGAACAAACAGGAATTTCTCACGATGTCTTGACGATGAGAGTTTTCCAATCCCTGGACTTGCCAGTCGAGTACTATGCCAGCGACCCTGAAGTTCGCTTTGCTCAGAAGGCTGAAACTGATCGCGCTTTACGAGAAGTTTTAGGCTACCGAATTTACCGTGACCTCAAACGCGGATGGCGCATAACATCGCCAAATCTAGAGCAATCAGGGTTGCTCAAGATTGAATATGCTTCGTTGGAAGAATTATGCTCTGCAGAGGACGTTTGGCAAGGTAAGCATGAAGTGCTTACTTCAGCAACCCCGGAAACCAGAGAGCGAATCGCAAGGGTTTTATTGGATTACATGCGTCGTGAACTGGCAATTAAGGTTACTTATCTCGATCAGGGTGCACAAGAAAGTTTGCGGCAGCTAAGCAGTCAACGCTTGATTGCTCCCTGGGCAATGGATGAAAATGAGATACTCGAGCATTCTTCTATTTTATTCCCCCGACGAAAGCTGGGCGATCAAGATGAATATGGCGGCAATCTTTACCTCTCACCCAGGGGTGGATACGGACAATTCTTACGTAGGAACACGACCTTCCCAGATTTTCACGATCACATTTCTTTAGATGACACCGAGGAAATCATCGATCAAATCCTTAACAGCCTACGTATCGCCGGCCTAGTTGAAAAAGTTGTCGATGAAAAGAATGACGTCGGCCACAAACCAGGTTACCAGTTGCTCGCTTCGGGGATGATCTGGAAAGTTGGGGATGGTAAACTCGCTTTTCACGACCCGATCCGTGTTCCACGTATGCCTGAAGGTGGGGGCAAGACGAATGAGTTCTTTGTGAATTTCTACCAAACGGTGGAAAAACAAGTCTTGGGCATTGAAGCGCGAGAACATACTGCTCAAGTTCCCTCAGCTCAACGTGAAGAGCGTGAAGCAAGATTCCGCACTGGGGAGTTACCGATTCTTTACTGTTCGCCCACGATGGAATTGGGGGTGGATATCTCCGAACTTAATGCAGTTAATATGCGTAATGTGCCACCCACTCCTGCTAATTATGCTCAACGCAGTGGGCGCGCTGGTAGAAGCGGACAGCCGGCGATGGTATTTACCTATTGCACCATCGGCAGTCCACACGACCAGTATTATTTCAAACGCCCTGGTTTGATGGTCTCTGGAGCAGTTACCCCACCCAGGATCGACATGACGAATGAAGATCTGGTACGCAGCCATGTCCAGGCAATTTGGCTGGCTGAATCCGGGTTAAGCTTGGGCGCTTCTTTGAAAGATTTGCTTGATCTTTCCGACTCTTCCAAGCTATCTTGCCTTGCTTTCGTTCAGGATGCACTAAATTCACAAGGAAACCGTACCAAAGCGAAGCAGAAAGCTCAGGCAGCCCTTAGCGATATCGAATCAGAATTAGCTCAAACCGATTGGTGGAATGGGAGTTGGTTGGACAGTGTGCTTTCACAAATTGACCTTCAATTCAACCAGGCGTGTGAACGATGGCGAAATCTTTATCGAGCTGCAATGAACCAACTAGAAGTGCAGCACAAGATTATCAAGGATGCCAGCCGATCCATTCAGGATAAACGCCAGGCTGAACGATTATATCAAGAGGCTAAAAGCCAATTGGAATTGTTGACTGAGGCGGAAAATATTGTCCAATCTGACTTTTATTCGTATCGCTATTTTGCCAGCGAAGGTTTCTTGCCGGGTTACAGTTTCCCGCGCCTTCCACTTTCAGCATATATTCCTGCCCGGCGCATCCGAAGTCAGGATGATGAATTCTTGTCACGGCCTCGTTTCCTGGCTATCTCCGAGTTCGGCCCACGGTCAATTATTTATCATGAGGGATCCCGCTATGTTATCAACAAGGTTAACCTGCCAGTTTCAGACACAGGCGAAGGATTTGCCATTATGCGCGCCAAACAGTGTCCGATCTGCGGATACTTGCACCCAATTACAAACGGTGACGGGCTAGATCGTTGCGAGCGCTGTGGATCCTTGCTGGAAGCTCCAATGAACAATCTTTTCCGTCTGCAGAATGTATCCACCAAGCGAAGGGACCGCATCTCCTCGGATGAAGAAGAACGCTTGCGTCAAGGGTACGAACTACGCACGGCCATTCGCTTTGCGGATCATGGCGGTGTAATCTCCGCCCGTAATGCGGAAATTCATTACCAGGGCAAATTGATTGGAAAATTGACTTATGGTAATTCAGCTACGCTGTGGCGTATCAATTTGGGTTGGCGAAGGCGCGCAAATCCGCAGCAATATGGATTTATTCTCGACACCGAGCGAGGCTACTGGGCGCGCAAAGAAGATGATCAGACAGCACTCGAAGCTGATGATCCCATGTCCCCCCGCACAATGCGGGTTGTTCCTTTCGTCGAGGATCACAAAAACTGCTTACTTTTCGAGCCGAATGCAGGATTAGAGCTTGGACAAATGGCATCCTTGCAAGCCGCGTTGAAGAATGCAATTCAGGTGGAATACCAGCTTGAAGACAGCGAACTCGCTGCGGAACCCTTGCCGAGCGGTGATGAACGACACTCTATTCTATTTTACGAATCTGCCGAAGGGGGTGCTGGAGTTTTACGGCGTCTAGTCGATGATCCGGGTGCATTTGCCAGAGTAGCTGCCCAGGCATTACAGGTCTGCCATTTTGATCCGCAGACCGGTGAGGATTTACGACATGCGCCCAATGCAAAAGAGGATTGTGAAGCTGCCTGTTATGACTGCCTAATGAGTTATTACAATCAAATGGATCATCGGCATTTAGACCGACAGACAATCAAAGAATATCTACTGCAATGCAGTCAAAGCACCTCAACATCCTCCCCTCAGACCGTCTCAAGGGCCGAACACCACCAACACCTGTTGAATCTTTGTCAATCGGATCTTGAGAGAGAATGGTTAACTTTCATTGAGAAAGGCAACTTCCGATTGCCAAGCCATGCACAATTTCTGTTGGAGACCTGTCATACACGTCCTGATTTCTTCTATGAACAGGAACACGCTGCGATCTATGTTGATGGTCCCCATCACCAATATCCCGAAAGGCAACAACGTGACCAGACTCAGAAGGATTGTATGGAAGATACCGGGTACACAGTCATTCGCTTCGATTTATTGGAATCCTGGGACAAGGTTATTGAGAAGTATCCCTCAGTTTTTGGATTATTGGGGAGTTAATAGTTAGGAGAAGACCATGGGCGATCTATATAGCGAATTAAAAAAGAAGAATGGAAACACTTGTTATACCCTTTCTCAAAATAAGCCAGCCAAGATGAATGTCGATGATTGGAAAGTGACGATAACTTATCCGACTGGTCGATCTTTAGAATTACCTCGTTCAATGGTCTCCGATGCTATCCATAAACTTCAAGTTAAAGGTGTTCTGACAGTAGAAGAAGTCCACGAAGACATCACCGATCGTCATGGACCTCAAACAGATCGGTTATTGGCTGTCCTCCGAGAATTGTCAGGAGTGACATTTACATCATCACCAAGAGCTTTATACCTGAAAAAGTGACCCAAATATGACATATACCGTAGGTTCCCTCGTCAAAGCTCGAGGCCGTGAATGGGTCGTCCTCCCAGATTCCACTGATGATCTTTTGGTCTTACGACCATTGGGTGGTTCGGATGATGAAATTGCCGGCATTTATATCCCATTGGAGCCAGTAACCCCTGCTACCTTTGATCTTCCCGACCCATCACAAGTTGGGGATTATCGTTCAGCTCGTTTGTTGCGCGATGCTGTCAGGCTTGGTTTTCGTTCCAGCGCTGGTCCGTTTCGCTCATTTGCTCGGGTCGGCTTTGAGCCTCGTCCCTATCAGCTTGTTCCGCTGCTGATGGCACTCAAATTAGATCCAATCCGGTTGTTAGTGGCAGATGACGTAGGTATTGGCAAAACAATTGAAGCTGGTTTAATTGCGCGCGAACTGCTGGACCGCGGTGAAATTGAACGCCTGGCAGTCCTCTGCCCACCACCCCTAGCCGAGCAATGGCAGTCTGAACTTCGAGATAAGTTTCATATCGAGGCTGAATTGGTTCTACCATCCACTGCGGCACGGTTGGAACGAAACCTAAGCCTGGGGGAATCACTTTTTGAACGCCATCCCTTCGTAATCGTCTCGATGGACTATATTAAATCCGATCGTCGACGAGAGGAATTCAAACGTGCCTGCCCTGAATTTGTTATTGTCGATGAAGCCCACACCTGTGCCTACGGTGCAGAAAGAGGCGGCCATCATCAACGATTTGAAATGGTCAGAGGTCTGGCTCAAAATCCTAACCGGCACATAGTTCTGGTGACTGCCACGCCTCACAGTGGAAAGGAAGAAGCATTCCGTTCTTTACTCACCTTTCTGGATAAAGAATTTGATGATCTACCAGAAGACCTGACCGGTGAGGAAAATCTGCGCCATCGCAAACACCTGGCACAGCATTTCATTCAGCGCCGCCGAGGTGATATTCAGAACTATCTAGACTCTAATACTCCCTTCCCTAAGCGGGAAGACCGCGAAGACTCCTATAAACTTAGCCCAGAATATAAGCGATTGTTTGAACGGGTGCTTGATTATGCCCGGGAGTCTGTTTTGGATGCCACTGGCGGACAGTTCCATCAGCGAGTGCGCTGGTGGTCAGCTTTGGCTTTGCTGCGCTCTCTAGCCTCTAGCCCGGCAGCGGCGGCGGCAACCTTACGCAACCGTGCTGCGCCAGCCGAAGCTGAAAATCCGGAAGAAGCCGACGAGATCGGTCGACGTACGATTCTCGATATTATCGTAGATGAATCTGCAGACGGTTCCGATGTCACCCCCGGTTCTGACCCAGGTGGAGAAGAGGATGAAGGGCAACGTAATCGCCGCCGCTTGTTGGAAATGGCTCGGGTAGCTGATGATTTATTGGGTGAGAAAGACGAAAAACTTAACAAAGCAGTTGACCTTGTCAAAGGCTTGCTAATCGAAGGATACCATCCGATTGTATTCTGCCGTTTCATTCCAACCGCCGAGTATGTTGCCACTGAACTTCGCAAGCGGTTACCAAAAGATGTGGAGGTTATGGCGGTCACCGGGTTATTACCTCCTGAATCACGCGTGGAGACCATTCGGCAACTATGTGAAGCCAAAAAACATGTTTTAGTTGCAACAGACTGCTTGAGTGAAGGCATCAACCTGCAGGAACATTTTGATGCAATCCTGCATTATGACCTTTCCTGGAATCCAACCCGACACGAACAACGTGATGGCCGGGTAGACCGTTATGGCCAGCCCAGTCCGAACGTGCGTGTAATAACCTATTACGGTTTAGACAACCAGATTGACGGAGTGGTTCTGGATGTTTTACTGCGTAAACACCGGACAATTCGCAGCTCATTGGGCATTTCGGTGCCTGTCCCTGTAAATACCGAACAAGTAGTTGAAGCAATCTTTGAAGGATTGCTCCTGAAATCCAATCCAAATGTATTGCAGGGTTATCTGCCTGGTTTTGATGAGTACATTAAACCGCAAAAAGATGACTTGTACGGCAAATGGGAAGCCGCCTCAGAACGGGAAAAACGTTCGCGAACCCTGTTTGCCCAGGAAACCATCAAAGTGGATGAGGTAGCCCAGGAATTGCACGCTGTGCAGGCTGCCATTGGGTCCGGAGTGGATGTCGCCGATTTCACCCGACAAACACTGGCTGTATTTGGTGCTCAAACCATTGGAACTGATCCTCTGGATACCAACCTGACAGAGGTATCTTCGGCGCTTAAAGACGTCTTGGCACAATCTTCAGGGTTTGATCTTAAGAATCCGAAATTCAGATTCCGGTTCAACCAGCCAGTTCAAGAAGGTGAACGCTACCTGCAGCGCACCCATCCTTTTGTCGAAACGCTTGCCAATCACGTTCTCGAAACCGCCCTCGATCCCCTTTCGGGCGATGCCGTACGTTACCCCGCCGCCCGGCGCTGTGGAGCCATTCGTACCAAGGTTGTGGACAAACGCACCACGCTGCTGTTGGTACGTTTCCGCTATCACATCATTCAGACCCAGAACAACGTTGAGAAACCCCTTCTTGCTGAAGACTGCCGGCTGCTCGCTTTCACTGGAAGCCCACAAAGCGCAGTTTGGCTAGATGAAAAAGAGGCTGAAAAACTACTTTCGGCTCAACCGGATGGCAATATCGCCACTGATCAGGCAGCCGAGTTTATTGGGAGGGTCATCGAAGGATATGATCTTCTTCGCCCTCACCTGGATCAAGCCGCCATGAAGCGGGGTGAAGAATTGCTGGAAGCACATCAGCGAGTACGGTTGGCGACCAAAACACGAAATGTGCGTTATCGTGTGGAGCCGCAGCTGCCCCCAGATATCTTGGGAATCTATATTTTCCTGCCAGCAATATAAATAATTAGGGGAGCGATACTAGCCTATGCAAACTCGTAAACGAAACACATTTACCACCATCCATACCGAAGGAGCCTTGCTTCCATTTGATCTGTTACAACGGATCCGTTCGAATGATGCGAACCTGGATGGATTGGATGCTGAGAGCTACCATCTTGCTCCAGGAGAGAAACTAAACGAGGCGATCAACCGCTCCTGGAACCGGTTGAATGGGTTGTGGGGTGCATTCCAAGCGGCGCGTGGCCGGCTGGGTTCAAATGACGCAGGCACTACGCTTACACGTGAACGCTGGTTATTGCCATTGTTTCAGGAATTGGGTTTCGGCCGTTTGAGCACTTCAAAAGCAGTTGAAATTGAAGGAAAATCCTACCCGATCTCACATCGCTGGCAGAACGTTCCCCTCCATTTGGTTGGTTGTGGGATTGAATTGGATAAACGCACCCCTGGTACAGCAGGCGCTTCGCGTACCAGCCCTCATAGCTTGTTACAGGAGTACCTAAACCGATCGGAAGATTCACAGTGGGGTTTGGTTTCTAACGGTCTCAATCTGCGGGTCTTGCGAGATAATGCCACACTTACCCGGCAAGCGTATATCGAATTTGACCTTGAGTCGATGTTTGATGGTGAGGTCTACTCCGATTTTATCCTGTTGTGGCTGATCTGCCATCAATCTCGTTTTGAGACCACTGAGAAACAAGCAGAATGCATCCTGGAGCACTGGTCAAAGAGCGCCCAGGAGAGTGGCACACGAGCGTTGGATGATCTTCGTCGCGGGGTAGAAGAAGCCATAATCAACCTGGGACAAGGCTTCTTGCAGCACCCATTAAACGGGGAACTGCGCGCCCGACTCAAGAAAGGCGATCTTTCCGCACAGGATTACTACCGCCAACTCCTACGCCTGGTGTACCGGTTGATCTTCTTGTTTACAGCCGAAGATCGCGATCTTTTGCTTTTACAAGATGCACCGGTGGAAGCCCGGCAGCGATTCCAGAATTATTATTCCACAACAGGTTTGCGTACGTTAGCTGAAAGGCAACGCGGAAGCCGGCACCATGACCGCTACGAAGCACTGCGAGTGGTGATGACTCTGCTTGGTTCTGATCAAGGCTGCCCGGAACTGGCAATCCCTGCCCTGGGTGGATTCCTTTTCGACACGAATTCTACAA
>PHBS01000117.1 GCA_002841995.1 Chloroflexi bacterium HGW-Chloroflexi-8 | reverse complement strand
CAATCCTGCAATAAGGCTCTTATTTAGTGAATCCTGGCCCAAAGTTGGTCCAATAATTCGGATTTGTTCAACCGTTAGGGGGATAGGAAGCGAGCCGTATCGTAATTGAACTGCTAGAGCATTTGCTTCATCATAAGTAAATTTTCCTTGGATCGTTCCACTTCCTTCCGTAATTGCAGAGTTTATGCTTGGGGAGGAAATGACGTGATTATCCAGGACGATTGCGAGAATTTTCCCTACATTATTCGAAGTAAAATCAGAAAAAACTTTTGCTCCATTGTCAGTTAATTGGAAATTAATTTGATAAGTACCTGCGATAGGGCTATCTACGACAACAGACGATAAATCCTGGCCAGTCATAATTGTATGAAAAATTGGTGCTTCACCTGTATCTGTAGTTTTTCCGGTTGGTCCTGTTGAAGAAGCAGATCCTGGTACCGGTATTGTCGTAACCTTCTCAGCTGAAGTGAAATCGGTAACAATTTTATCTCCTGCAACAAAATTCCATAGATTATCACCTAGATCCACAAATTCTAGGACGCCTGTTTGTTTGATTGAATTGATAACATCTTCAGAATTTGTTACTCCAGGAAATTCTCCAACAATTCTATCGGTACCAGCAACCTGAAAAACGACTTCACTGACACCTAAACCATTCGATCTGTTTTCAAGAATTTGTTTTGCAATTTGAAGCGCATCTGATGCGACTTCTGTTCCCGCAGGAATTTCTGCTTTCAGAATGACTTGCATGCCACCACGAAGGTCTAACCCTAAAACCGTCGCAATCGATTTTTCCGTAAATGGCACTTTCGTGGTTGACGGTAAATCAACCCAGATCACCGCTGCTAATAAAACGATAATCAGGATCAAGTTGGTATAACGTCTCTTCATTGGCTACTAACCCTCCAATTCTACTTCCATGGATGACTTGAATAATAACGGAGGGATTATACTCCGTTTGGTTTAATATGAGTAGGGATGTAATTTGGTAATAAATTCATTGCTTGACGGATAAAAACCTAGCCATTATAATGAACCGGATTAATCGAAAAAAACTGAGTTGTTTCAGATAGGAGTTAAAAATGGGTCCACTTCCAAAACGAAAATTATCAAAGGGTCGTCGTGACCGCAGACGGTCTCATGACAGCCTAACCACAGCAAATTTAGTACAATGTAGTAATTGTGGTGAAATGCGACTTCCTCATACTGTATGCTCTAATTGCGGACAGTATCAAGGTCGTGAGGTCATTCAGGTCGAAAAAGAAAAGAAAAGTTGATTTATAAAAAAACCTCTGCAAAGAGGTTTTTTTATAGTGCCCACGCAATCATAAATCCAAAAATCGCAATGATAAGGCCAAAGTGTAAAAAGAAATTTGTCTGCGCCAACCAGCTTGATCCGAATAAAGCAATTAAAAAGTTCAATGAAATTAATACTAACCCAATTAAAGGTAATAGTCCTTTTCTTTTTTCAAAAAAGTTTGAAATAGTATCGAGAAATTCCGAAATTCTAACCTTCATCTGCATCAATTTCATTTGAAATTAAATTTTCCTCGTCATCTTTAGGTGGTTTTTCCCCGCCTTTCGTTTCCATTATGAAGAAAGGCTCATAAAGAGAAAGATATCGTGCTGGAATACTACCATAAATTACTACACCATCTTTTTGGTGTTCTATTTCTTCAATTTTTCCTTGATCATGAAATAACGACAAAATGTTTCCATGTTGATAAGGAATGTTTACTGCAACAGGAATAAAATTAAAAAAGAGCTCTCTCTCAATGGAGAGCAATAAAGAATCAATGCCAATCCCTTTTAAGGCTGAAATAGAATTAGAGTCTGGGTAAGTTGCTTTCACTTCCATAATAATATCGGGATTGGTTAATTTATCGATTTTATTGAAAACTGTCAAAACAGGTATGTTATTTGCTTTAAGTTCGGACAAAGTGGCATTAACAGACTCCCATTGGGCGTGTGATTCAGGATGATCAATGTCAACGATATGAAGCAGTAAATCAGCTTCAGTTATTTCTTCGAGGGTTGCTCTAAATGCAGCTACCAATTGAGTGGGTAATTTTTGAATAAAACCAACTGTATCCGTAATAAGGCAAAAATGACCTTCTGGTAATCTTACTCTTCTGGTCGTTGGATCTAGCGTGGCAAATAATTGGTTTGCAACAAAAACATTCGCATTGGAAAGCGAATTGAGTAAAGTTGATTTACCAGCATTCGTATAGCCAACTAAGGCCACGGTAGGAATTTGTGAACGTTTTCTTTGTGCACGATATCTCTGTCTATGGGAACGTATCTTTTCTATCTCGATTTTTAAATTAGAAATTTTTTTTCTGATTTCTCTTCGATCTACTTCAAGTTGTGTTTCACCAGGACCGCGTAGGCCAACGCCACCCACAGAGCCTGCCCGACCACCTCCTCCGCCTGCCTGTCGAGCAAGGTGTGTCCAAGCCCTCGTTAATCTGGGTAATCGGTATTCGTATTGAGCTAACTCAACTTGAAGAATACCTTCACGAGTGTTAGCGTGTTGAGCAAAAATGTCAAGGATTAAAGCCGTGCGGTCAATGACTCTGACGTCATCTTTAAATCGCTCTTCCAATTCCCGTTGGTGTCTGGGTGAGAGTTCATTATCAAAAACAATCACATCTGCATTCATTTCAGACGCCATTAGCCTTATTTCTTCGACTTTTCCCGAACCTATAAAAGTGTCAGGGTGCGGTTTTGATAAGCTTTGAGAAGATTCGCCCACCACTTCTAATCCTGCAGTATCGGCTAATAAAGATAATTCGTCGATTGATTCTTCGGAGGTCATGAACGAATGCTGACCAAAAATTTCTATTCCAATCAGAATCGCGCGTTCTTTTTTGGAACGGGTTGGTTCAGGGATTTTATTTGCCATAAATATTGCCTATATCAATTTCCAATTTTGAATCCGATCGATTGCTTCTTTAATACGTTTCGTATCAGTCCCCAAGGAAATTCGTAAATACCCTTCCCCGTAATCGCCATAGACTACTCCTGGAGTTGTACTTACACCAATTTCCTCAAGCATTTTTTCACAATAATGTTGACTGTCTGTAATCCCTTTTGGAAGTTTTGCCCAGACATAAATTGCAGCAGGGGGTGTGTTTATTTCAAACCCTAATGGTAATAATCCCTCAATTACAATGTCTCTCCTGGTTTTATAAATGCCATTTCGGCTTTCCAGCCAATCCTGATTACCTGTAAGAGCCTTTATTCCCGCTTCTAAAATTGGTAAAAAGTGTGACGAGTCCATCTGACTTTTGTAGGTATTAATATATCTGATTAATTCTGGTTGTCCAACCGCCATGCCCAGTCGCCAACCAGCCATGTTATACGATTTAGAAAGAGAGTTGAATTCGATTGCGATATCTTTCGCACCGGGAATTTCCAGAATACTGGGTGCAACATATCCATCAAAACAGACATCTACATACGGAGCATCATGGGCAATAAAAATTTCATTTTGCTTACCGAATTCGATTACTTTTTCAAAAAATTCTATTGTTGCAACCGCACCAGTTGGATTGTTTGGATAATTGATCCATAAAAGTTTTGCTTTTTTCGCAATATTCTCTGGAATTGCGCTTAAATCTGGTAAAAAATTGTTTTCTTTAATGATTGGCATGCGATAAATTTCACCACCAGCAATTCTTGTACTTGCGGAGTAGACAGGGTAGCCTGGATCAGGAACTAAAACAACATCACCCGGATTGATTAAGATCTGAGCCAAGTGAAATAATCCTTCTTTTGAACCTATCAGTCCAATAGTTTCATCCATTGGATCTAAATCTACATTAAATCGGTTTTTGTAATAGGTAGAAATAGCTTTGCGAAATGCAACTCCACCACCATTCGCAGAATAACCATGCATATTAGGTTTATAGGCGTTATCAACAAGCGTATCAATAATGAATTTTTCTGGTGGAAGGTCTGGCGATCCCATGTCAATTCGAATTACATCAACACCTTTATTTTGTAAGACTGCAATTTTCTTGGCCAATGCAGCAAAGAAATATGGTTTAAATGAAGAAATCCTGTCAGATGGTTTAAAAAACGAATTATATTCTGTATTAAAACTGATCATTTTGTTTTTATTGTTTCCTTTTTGTTATTTTTGCTTCATTTAGAATCGGAAGCAGGACGTGTATGATAGTTCCTGGGCAATTCTGCTCATTGTATCCACTCGAATCGGCCCAAATCGTCCCACCATGTTTCTCCACAATTCCTTTGGCAATGTGGAGTCCTAATCCAGGGCCACCGCCTTTGAACTTTGATTTTCCACTCGAATGTAGAGCTACATCTCCGATTGGAGAAAATTTTTCGAAGATAATTCCTTGATCCTCAATATCTATACCTATGCCAGTATCACTGATTATTGTATCGATAAATCCTGGCAACTTACGGCCATTTATTACGATTTTACCTCCATCGGGGGTATATTTTATCGCATTCGAAATGATGTTTCGGAATACCTGCAAGATCCTTTCAGGATCGCCATAGTTAATATCCCGATACCCGTCGAATTCCAATACCTCCAAAAAAAGATTTCTATCATCAAGCGTATTCTTTACTTCAAATATTGCAGTTTCAATAATACGGATTAACCAAAATGGTTGATAATTTAATTCCAAAAGGTCATTTTCGATCAAAGAAACATCAATCATATCGTCAATCAAACTCTTTAAGCGATGCGTACCTTTTTGAATACCTTCAACCAATGGTGGGAATGTCGCATATTCTGCTCCTTTTTGAATATTATCTGCCAACATGGCAGAATAACCTTCGATTATTGTTAAAGGAGTCTTCAGTTCATGGGCCGCTACAGTAATGAACCCGCTTTTACTTCTGTTCACTTTCATGATTGATGAATTGATATTAACAAGCTCATTCTTGTAATAAGCAATTTTCGCGTTCGTCTCGAAGTCTGCCGCTTTTTCAAAGACAGAAGCAAAGATAGGTAAAATGCTATTTAATATGTTGATTGTATCTTCGGTATTTAAATTTTCCAGGCAAATTGATTGTGTAATTAATATGAGTTCTTTAATAATTCTTGTTAAGGAATTTTGATCACCTTCGAGGTCGGATTGAGTTAATGTTTTTGACCAAGTTTGTAGAAGTGGGTTAAACCACTCTGGATCGCCTGTTTCAACAGAAATTTGAAGTTGATCATAGAATTGAACTAATTGTTCGATTAAGTCATCCTTTAAAATTGACCCTTTGGCCATAGTCAAAGAGACTCTCTTTACCCAGATCGGTTTTAAATTTCGTAGGATTTCATTCGAATACATGTTCTTAGTTTATTCTAATTACTGAAAAAATTCCAATTAATCATTTCGTTAATAACCATTGATTTAACGTCTGGCCTACAGCGTACAAACTTTCGGGAGAGACTTTGTCTGAAGTATCATTTATTGTGTGCCAATACGGATAATCGAAATCAATGATATCAATTGCTTTAATTCCTTTATTGATAAAAGGTATATGATCATCTAAAATATTGAATTTGTACTGTGGAATAAAACTTTGATCAAATCCGTTTTGTTTGGCTACATCCCAAATCTCTTTTGAAAGTTCGGGATAAGAATTTTTTTCGTAATACAGATTTAAATCCGCATCACCGACCATATCAATAATGACCACTTTGTCAGGTTTACCCTCTAGCTGGTCAACGAAACTCTTAGATCCAAGTATCCAATCCCAGTTTTGAATGTTTCCTTGATCTTCTGCATCAAAAAATACAAGCCAGATATTTTTTTCAAGATCTTTTGGAATTATTCTTGCTAATTCCAAAAGAATTGCTGTGCCTGAAGCGCCATCATTTGCCCCTGGTACGGGAGCATTATGATTTTCAGCATTTGGGTCCTGGTCCGCAAAAAATCGAGAGTCGTAGTGAGCTGCAAGAATAATCCAGGGAGAGTCTGCATGTCCACTTTTTCCTATTACATTTTGAATTTTATAATCCCCGTTCTTATCATTTTGAATTTCAACGGTCCAACCATTTACCTGTAGTTTGGTTTGAATTAATTCAACTGTCATTTGATGGGCTTCACTGCCAGGAATTCTTGGTCCAAAATTGACTTGGGTCTTCACAAGTTCGAGTGCATTTTCTCCACTAAAGATCAGCTCTTCCTTATTAATTGCAAAGAATTTAATCAAAATAAAAATGATCAGAACCAAGATAATAACCAGGAATAATATTTTTTTATTCATTTGCTTCTATCCAATCTCTGAAAATTGATGTCGTTTGAATTGACCGTTCACTGTAGAGTTTATATCTTTCGTTTTTATTCTTAATTTTTTCACTAAGTGGTGGCATGATTCCATAATTGGCTTTCATTGGTTGGAAATCTTTTAACTCAGAGTGGGTGATGTAATGAATTAGTGAACCGATCATTGTGTTTTTGGGAATCGCGACCGATTTTTTTCCAGATAATAATAATGACATGTTTAGAGCAGCAATTAAGCCTGTAGCAATATTCCCAACATATCCTTCAACTCCGGTTATTTGGCCGGCAAAAAATAGATCATCTCGGGTTTTAAATTGTAGAGTCGGCAATAATAATCGGGGAGAAGCTAAAAACGTATTTCTATGCATCTGACCGAATCGCGCAAATGTTGCATTCTCCAATCCTGGAATTTTTCTAAATACCCTTTTTTGTTCAGGAAATGTCAGATTTGTTTGAAATCCAACCATATTATAGAGACTCCCGGCAAGATTATCCTGCCTTAATTGGAGAATTGCAAATGGACGTTCATTCCCTCGGGGATCCTTTAATCCAACTGGACGTAATGGTCCAAACGCCAGTGCCAATTCTCCACGGTTCGCCAGAATTTCAACTGGCAAGCAACCCTCAAAGAATTTATCAACACCAGCTTTCACACCCAATTGAATTTCTTGCTCAAATGATCGTAGCTCAATTTTTTGGGCATTCTTTAATTCAGAAATGAATTCGAAATATTCGTTTTTAGTAAAAGGACAATTAATATAATCCCCGAATTCATTTTCGCCACGATCATACCTTGACCCTCTAAATGCTTTACTAAAGTCTATGCTTTCTAGTTCCACAATTGGGGCTATCGCATCAAAAAAGAATAAATTCTCCATTCCGGTTAATTTCTTGATTTGTTCAGATAAACGAAATGAAGTTAAAGGGCCAGAGCAGACGATAGTTGGAGTTGAAGGGATTTCTGTGACTTCTTCACGAATAATTGATATATTGGGATGTTGACTTAGAATTTGAGTTATTGATTTTGAAAATCGTTCCCGGTCTACAGCCAAGGCTCCACCAGCAGGAATTGCAACTTGGTCTGCAATCGAAATTAACAAAGATTTTAGTATTCGTAATTCGTTTTTTAATAATCCTGCGGCACGATCTGGTAAGTTCGAGCCAAATGAATTTGAGCAAACCAATTCAGAAAAATATTCTGTTTCATGAGCGCCAGTGTTTACGAAGGGTCTCATTTCAAATAGATTAACTTTAATTCCTCGAGTTGCCAATTGCCAGGCTGCTTCGCTACCTGCCAAACCAGCACCGATGATGTTGACTATTTTGTCTTTATCAGTCGCCATAAGAAAATTTTACCTCATAAAATTAGTCTGGCATATAACTTGCAACAATACCGGAAGATCGATATACTTTATTAGCGAGGTTGATGAAATGTTCCAATCCCAAGTTCAAAAACAACACCAGGCTACAGCTCATTTGGCTCAAACGATGACTCTATTAAGTCTATCCGCATTTGAATTACGACAACAAATCGACTCTGAACTTTCATCCAATCCCGCCCTCGAAATTGTTGAAGAACGCAGATGCCCAAATTGTAATCGAGTTCTACCCCCTGAAGGTATGTGTCCTTTGTGTTCTCGACCTACCAATTTGGATTCGATGGAACCGGTTGTTTATGTATCCCCGATCGACGATTTTTTCCCAAAACGCGATTATGTCGACCAGGATTACCCAGATGAACCAATTTCTCCCGTAACTGAGGATTTGTCAACATTTGTTTTACGCCAAATTGCTACAGAACTCAATAAAAACCAACAAATTATCGCAATTCATTTATTAACCAACCTGGATGACGACGGGTTTTTGACAGTATCCATTCCTGAGGTTGCCAGATATTTTCATTTACCCATCAGCGCTATTGAAGAAGTTCAGAGAATAATTCAATTGGCAGAGCCAATTGGAGTTGGTTCTATTGACCCAAGACAGGCGATGAAAGTTCAATTGGAAGTATTATCTGAATCGACAGTTGTCCCTGAATATGCTTTTGAAATCATCAACGAATATTTAGACTTACTGAGTAGACGGCAATATGGTGAAATAGCAAAAAATATTGGAATCAGTGCTCAACGTGTAGAAAAAATTTCAGAATTTATTAGTGAAAATTTAAATCCATTTCCAGGCAGGTCGCATTGGGGCAGTGTCAGAAATCCTTCTACACCTGAAACAACTGTATATCATCAACCAGATGTTATTATCAGCTTTATGAATGACAATCCGAAATCTCAACTGGTTGTTGAAATCATAATGCCAATTGGTGGCACATTACAGGTAAGTTCATTGTATAAGAAAGCAATTAAGCAGTCAGAAGGTGAATCAAGAGATGCAATGCGAGAAGATTTAGATAAGGCTTCCTTGTTTGTAAAATGCCTTCAACAACGAAACCATACAATGCAAAGATTAATGCAACGACTGGTTGTGATACAAAAAAATTATTTGACTAAAGGGGAAAAATATCTTGAGCCGATTACCAGGGCTACCCTTGCAGGGGAGTTGGGTGTACATGAATCCACCATTTCTCGTGCGGTTTCTGGAAAATCAGTACAATTACCTAATAAGAGAATCGTACCGATGTCATCACTTTTTGATCGAAGCCTTTCAGCTCGTACAATTTTACGAGAAATAATTTCATCTGAGGTTAAACCTCTAAGTGATACGGAAATTCAAATAAAATTAGATGAACGTGGAATTCAGGTTGCAAGAAGAACTGTTGCTAAATATAGGGCAATGGAAGGGATCTTGCCAGCGCATCTGCGCCAATCAACATAGGAGATAATGAATTCGATCAATTCAAATTGGTTAAGAAACATAATCGTCGGTAAACCGCAAGAAGATAATTCTATGGTTTACCGAAATTTATTAAATATTATTCCCGATCCAGCCATTATTGTGGATATTCCCAATAACCTAATTCTTTTTTCCAATAGCGAATTTAGTAAATTTACAGCATATTCGTCTTCGGAATTAATAAATAGTCCCTTTTCGAAAATTACTGATCTCGAAAGAATTAAGAATATTTCCCAGGGAGAAAATTGTCAAACTGAACTGATCAAACGTAATCGAACGACCACATCCGTTTTTACATGGAGACACATACTTGATGATCAAGCAGGAATTTCTGCCTTTGTTTTTGTTCCTGAACAACTGTATTTAGAAAGGCAATATAGCTGGCAAGATAAATTATTCCAAACAACTCAAAAGTTGTTACGTTTGATTGAAAATGATTCTCTTGATTCTGCCTTTCATGATGCGGTTGTGTCTATTGGTGAATTTTTTGAAACATCTCTGGTTTACATTTATCAGGCAAGTAGTGAGTTTCCTGAACTTCGATTAATTTCTAAGATTGAGGAGAATAGCAGTTTTCCTGACATTATTCCTTCAAATGATTTGAGGATGGATGTGTCAACAATGGTATGGACTCCTGGTCAAAGAATGTATACAGAGATTCAAAAATCAGCCAGGATTTTAGGGTTGACATACGTTGCTTCTTCCGCATTGGGTTCTGGAAAAAGTGCATCAGCATTATTAGTTGTCGGTCATTCCAAAAACCAACCTCCTCGGTTCATGCAATCAATAATGGACATTTTTAGTTCTACTCTATCTTCAATTATGCAATACTTCATACTTGTTTCGGAGCTTCGGAAAAAGCTTCAAAGGGATGTTTGGCAATTGAATGTTCAATCTGAAATTATGGACCAGGCTATTGATGGAATCCTGGTTTTAAACACAGATTTTAGTATTTGGCTTTTAAATCCAAGCGCTGAATTAATGTTTGGTTATCAAAAAAAAGAAGTCATTGGTCACCCGATCGAAAATATTCTAATAGGTCCTGACAACTTAATCCCTATGTTGGCTTCTACACGTGATGAATTTGTTTTACAACGTCTTGGTATCGTACAAATCCATCGACGAAATGGAGATGCATTGTCTGTTGAATTACGAATAGTTCCAGTAGTCGTGAATAATCAGCTAAATGCAATCTTGTTATATCTGAGGGATGTAAGTGAAAATGAAGAAATCCGAATTCGTGCACAACAATTAGAAACTCATGCCATATTAGGTGAATTTACGGCAGTCTTTGCTCATGAAGTACGTAATCCTATTAATAACATCTCAATGGGATTGCAGATACTTTCTCGTTCTTTTACTGATGATCCGAAAAATAAAGAAATGACAGACAGAATGATTCAAGATTGTGAAAGATTGACCCATCAAATGGAAGCAATTCTGTCTTATTCAAAACCCTTTGATGCCAAATTTGAGAGTGTTGATATTGGTAGATTAGTACAAAGGGTTGTTGATCGATGGAAACCAAGAATGGTTCGCGTTGGTGTAAATGAAATTCTAACCAAACCGGATGAATTGCCTTTGATTTCCGCAGATCCAAGATTATTGGAGCAAGTATTTATTAATCTTATCGGGAATGCGGTAGAAGCAATGTCCAACCAGGGAAATGGTACATTGGCTGTCCAATTAAAAGAAGTGCAAAATATTTCAAACCATCCTCAAATTGAAATAAAAATTATTGATAGTGGTCCAGGCATACCGGAGGAGGTTAGTGGACATATTTTTGAACCTTTTGTGACAACAAAGAAAACTGGAACTGGTTTAGGCTTGGCAATCAGCAAGCGTATCGTGACTGCCCATAGAGGAAATATTGCGGTTGAATCTTTCCCGGTTGGTGGTACAGTTTTTACGGTATACTTGCCAATAAAACAGGGAGAAATCTAGATGGGAATCACTATATTAGTCGTAGATGATGAAGAAAATGCCCGTACAGCTTTAGAAACTTTTTTGACTCCTTTAGGATACGATTTTAATGGGGTTGGAACGTTAAGCGAAGCACGTGATCAGTTAAATAAGGGAAATGCTGATCTGGTTTTACTGGATGTGGAACTTCCTGATGGATTTGGACCAAATTTGCTCTACGAAACATCAACTTGGCCATCGCGTCCTCCTATCATTCTGATAACTGGTTTTCCTGATATTGAAATTGCAGTTGATGCCATGAAGAATGGTGCTCTTGATTTTCTTATCAAACCGATCAAGTTCGATCGTCTTGAACTTTCAATCAAACGTGCAGTTGAGTTGGTAGCAATGCGGAGGGAACTTTCACTTTTCCGATCAACACAGAAAAATAATTTTCAATTTGTTCCAGGAACAAATAAAAAAATGCAGGAAATATATAGTTTTGCTCAACGTGCAGCAATGACGTCTTCTCCAGTGCTCATTACGGGAGAAACTGGTGTCGGTAAAGATATTCTTGCTCAATATATTTTTAATAGCGGTAATCGATCTTCGAAAACTTATGTCCCAATTAATTGTGCTGCGATTCAAAGCACAATGCTGGAGTCTGAATTATTTGGACATGAAGCACATTCATTTACTGGTGCTGACAAAAGGAAACATGGTCTCATGGAAACCGCAGATGGAGGAATTCTCTTTCTGGATGAAATCTCCTCGATGCCATTAGATATGCAAGCTAAATTGCTACGTGCCATCGAATCTCAATCATTTCGAAGAGTTGGTGGAAATCAGGAGGTAAAAGTTGATGTTCAGATTGTGGCTGCCTCAAATCGAAATCTCCCAAATCTAGTTGAAAAACATGAGTTTCGCGAGGATTTATTTTATCGTTTACGCTTGGTTGACCTGGAAATTCCTCCATTAAGGGAACGAAAAGAAGATATCCCTGAGTTGGTAGGTTTTTTTGTCAAG
>PHBS01000002.1 GCA_002841995.1 Chloroflexi bacterium HGW-Chloroflexi-8 | reverse complement strand
CACAACTCGTTTATTGCAAATTGATGACCGAAAGATAGAAGTAAAAATTCCTGCTGGCGCGAAAGATGGGACTAAGGTAAGGGTTTCAGGAGTTGGTCCAAATAATAGTGATGTTTACTTGATCGTTGAAGTTCTTCCTGATCCTCATTTCGAGAGGAAGGAAAATGATCTCCATTCTGAGATACAAATTGATCTTTACACAGCAATTTTGGGAGGCGAGGTAAAAGTTCCAACTCCCAAAGGGGATGTCATGCTAAACATTCCAGCTGGTACACAGCCAGGTCGTTCTTTTCGCCTTTTCGGAAGAGGTATGCCATTCATAAAAAAACCAGGTCAATTTGGTGATTTATTTGTTAAAGTGAAAGTGCAATTACCTTCCCATTTGTCGAACAAGCAAAAGTCATTATTTGAGCAATTAAGAGACTCATAATGCAAAGAATTGACTTATTATTTATCGAAAGGTAGTTTACATGATTAAAAAAGCAACCATTATACTGGTTGGATTACTTGTAATAAGTACGCTTGCTTGTTCAATTACTCCAAAGATAACTTTTCCAAATTCAAGCAATCAACCTCAGAACCGGGCAACCCAGATTAATCCACCCGGAAATGATCAGAAACCACAGACTAGTGCTCAGAATAGTAATTCGGCTGAGTATTTTGATTTACTTGATAAAGAGGCGATGGTCGTAGAATTGTATGACAGGGTAAGTCCAGGTGTTGTTTCCATTCAGACCCTGACTGCCGAAGGTGGTGGTTTAGGTTCCGGTTTTGTTTTTGATAATGAAGGTCATGTTGTTACCAACTATCACGTGGTTGAAAACGCAACGGATCTGGAAGTGGACTTTCCTTCCGGTTTTAAAGCTCGCGGAAAAGTGATAGCTACTGATCTGGATTCTGATCTTGCCGTGATAAAAGTAGATGCACCTTCAGAGGAATTATTCCCTCTTCCATTGGCTGATTCAGATTTATTACGAATTGGTCAGACTGTAATCGCCATCGGAAATCCTTTTGGTCTTTCCGGGACGATGACAATTGGAATTGTCTCTGCTAAAAGCCGTACCTTAAGTTCATTCCGTGAATCCACAAATGGTACTTTTTTTTCTGCTGGTGATATTATCCAAACAGATGCAGCAATCAATCCTGGTAACTCAGGAGGACCGCTGTTAAATTTAAATGGTGAAATAATTGGAATTAACCGGGCAATTCGGACAGAAACAACCAATGTAACCGGGGATCCAACCAATAGTGGAATTGGATTCGCAATATCGAGCAACATTGTTAAACGTGTTGTACCTTTCTTGATTTCCCAGGGATTTTATGATTATCCGTATGTTGGTATCACCAGTCAGGAAGATTTGACACTCATTGAGCGGGAAGCGCTTGGTATTGACCAAAACACTGGCGCTTATGTGATCGCAGTGAGTGTCGATAGCCCTGCAGATAAAGCTGGTTTAATTGGTGGAGTTGAACCATCCTCAATAACCGGACTATTTGCTGGTGGTGATTTAATCATAGAGGTTGATGGAAGACCCGTTCGTGTTTTTGGAGACTTTTTAAGTTATCTCATGGCTAATAAGAGCCCTGGTGATGAAATCACATTAAAAATTATTCGCAACGGACAAGAAAAGGAGGTGGTGCTCACATTAGAAAAACGTCCATGATTGTTGGTGTTTCAATATCAACAAATTGAGGAGGTAATATGTTTTCAGAAAAGGACTTACGTGAGTTGGTTGGTCACCAGGCAACTTCGTCGATGTTGAGCATTTATCTAAATACTGACCCATCCTTAGGAAATGCGGATTCGTATCGATTACGTCTCCGCAACATGTTAAAAACAGTGGATTTAGTTGAGGATGTGAGTCGTGTGGAACAATTCTTTGATACAGAATATGACTGGTCAGGAAAAAGTGTAGCCATTTTTTCTGATGTTAAAGATGATTTTTTTCGGGTTTTTCCACTGGCACTTCAAGTTCCAGATCTGATTAATGTGAGTGTTCGACCCAATGTCAGGCCATTATCAGGTCTTTTGGACAGTTATGGGGGATATGGTGTGGTCCTATTGGATAAACAAGGGGCACGCCTTTTTCATTTTCATTTAGGCGAACTACAAGAACAAGAAGGTGTTGTTGGAGAAGTTGTAAAGCAAATTAAAACCGGCGGATCCGCTTCCGGTATGCGTGGAGGTGGAATTCAAGCACGTGATATCGATCAGACCGTTGAACGAAACATGCGCGAAACGGCTGAATTTAGCATGAAATTCTTTGAAGAAAAACACATCCGTAGGATTCTAATTAGTGGGACAGATGACAATATTGCACTTTTGCTTTCCTATTTACCGAAATCCTGGCAGAGCTTAATTGTTGGAACATTTTCTGCTTCCATGGTTGCACCTCACAATGAGATTTTATCGAAAGCAATGGAAATTGGTATCAAAGCCGAACAGAACCGCGAAATCCAACTGGTTGACAGATTGATTACGCAGGCTGCAAAGAAGAATTTAGCAATCATTGGGCTTGAACCTGTTTTATCTGCTGTGAGTGAGAGTAGAGTTCAATCCCTCATCATTCATCATGATTTCCATGTTCCCGGTTACCGTTGCCCGGATTGTAAAGTTATTACATCATATCCGGAGGTGAAATGTGACCATTGTGATGATCCCGTTGAAGCAGTTCAAGATGTAGTTGCACTGGCGATAAGTCTTACCATGGAGAGTGGGGGAGAAATTGAAGTTGTGAACAATATGCAGCTTTATAATTCCGGTCAAATTGGTGCTTTCCTTAGGTATTAATAAAAAATAAGAGGTTAGCAATTATTGCTAACCTCTTACTGCTTGGCAATTCGTAAAGCCTAAACGGCTTCTACGTCAGCTGCCTGCGGGCCTTTGGGACCGTCTTCAATGATAAATGAAACACGTTGACCTTCGACCAATTTGCGAAATCCTTTTGCTTGAATTGCAGAATAGTGGACGAAAACATCGGGTCCATTTTCGCGCTCGATGAAACCAAAACCTTTGGTTTCGTTGAACCATTTGACGGTTCCTGTAATACGTTCAGACATTGTAGTGCCTCCTAAAAAAATAAACAGTTAACATTTAGAAGCTTTGTTTTTTCGTCTGAAGTTATGGAATATTGCTCAGGTCTTTCTCCCCGCAGTCAGTATTCGGTGGTACTTCTTCTAAAAAAAATTATTGCTTCTTACACTGGTAATTAATATATCACACAAACCAGAATTGTCAATTATGTAAAATATCCTGAAAAGCTCGTACAGTAAAATATCCTGAAAAGCTCGTACTTATATAAAAATGAGCGGAATGGAGTTCAATTCGGGATAAATTGATGGTCATTGCAAAATATTCTACTATTTTTTTACCTGAGAAGACTATCTTCTTAATTATTCAAATCTCCCATTTCCACTTGCTTTTTTATTTCTAAATTCATTTTTCTCAAATGTCTGGTCACTAAATCTCTAATCTGTAATCTAAAAATCAGCTATAATCGGCGTGATGGATTCCCCTACTTCCACACAAAATATAGCTAATCGGCAGATAGCGCGAGCTGCAGGTACAGTGATGGTTGCTTTTTTATTGAGCAGCCTGATAAATCTTGCTAAAGGAATGATCATTTTACGGGTTTTTGGTACAGGCCCGGAAAACGAAGCATTTAATGCAGCAAATCGAGTTGCAGATACAATCTTCAATCTTGTCGCTGGAGGAGCTTTAGCTTCTGCCTTTATTCCGACATTTACCTCGCTTCTGGCAAATGAAAAAAAAGAGTCTGCCTGGAAATTAGCATCTTCGATTATCAACATTGTGATTGCCGTTATCAGCTCTCTCGCAATTCTAGCTGCAATTTTTGCACCCCAGGTGGTTCGTTATTTGTTAGCTCCAAGTTGGTATTTCAATGAACCAGATAAATTTGCCTTAACCGTTCATCTCTTACGAATCATCTTGCCCTCAGCAGCAATCTTTGGCGTATCCGGTTTGATTATGGGGATACTCAATACCCACCAAAGCTTCCTCTTTCCTGCTTTAGCGCCTTCAATGTATTCGTTGGGCATGATATTTGGAGTTTTGGTTCTTTCGCCTGGCTTAGGAATCTCAGGTTTAGCCTGGGGAGTAGTTATTGGAGCATCTTTACATCTAATAATTCAGCTACCCAAATTGTTTTCTTTAAAAGGAAAGTATCATTTCTCTCTTGGACTTAAGGATGCAACTGTCCAGGAGGTTGGTCGGTTAATGTTACCAAGGTTGGCAGGGGTCGCGGTTGTGCAGATCAATTTTTGGGTTAACACAAATCTGGCTTCCCGTTACTCGGAAGGTAGTGTAACCGGATTGACCTATGGCTTTGCATTGATGATGATGCCTTTGATGTTTATAGCCCAGGCAATTGCGACAGCTTCCTTACCAACTTTTTCAGCCCAAGTTGCATTGGGGAAAAAAGATGAAATGCGTGGATCCTTGGCTGCTGCTTTGAAGGCAGTTCTATTGCTTTCCATACCCGCTGCAGTCGGGTTAATCCTTTTACGCATACCACTAATTCAGACCCTCTATCAAAATGACACTGTCTTTACATCTGAATCTACCCGATTGGTTGCCTGGGCTCTCTTGTGGTACGCAGCTGGATTACCTGGACATAGTGTTTTAGAGATCGTTAGCAGAGCTTTTTACGCACTGCACGATACCCGTACACCTGTTATCGTTGGCGTCTGTGCGATGAGCCTGAACATAATTTTAAGCATTTTATTAGGAAGATTGTTTCAGGTCGTTGGTTTACTGCCACATGGCGGTTTGGCTTTGGCAAATTCCATTTCGACCGTATTGGAATCCATTGTTCTGATTATATTAATGCGAAAAAGGTTGAATGGAATCGAAGGACCAAAAATTGGCAAGGCATTATGTCTATCTATTATTGCTTCGATGATCATGGGTTTGTGTGTTTATGCCATTACGCTTCTGGGGAAAGGATTTTCACCCTGGTTAATATTGCTCATCGGGGCAATCTCAGGTGTGGGTGTTTATGGATTATGCGCATTCCTTTTTCGATTTGAAGAAGCCGTACAATTATTAAATATAATCCGAGTCAAAGTGAATCGAAGGAAGCCTGGATGAGGATCTTTTGATAAAAGAAATCCTGAATTGGAGGAAAAAGGTGGACGGAATTGGTTATGAATTTATGGAAAAAAGTAAAAATAAATACATGTCAGAGTCATTCCAGAAAAGAGGCTTTCCCCAACCCCCGTTGGAACTACCATATGAAACTTCAATTCAGACGATCCCATTAGTCCCCAGTGAACAACTGCCCCCATATCAAATAGAATTAAAAACTGCCATTGAAAAACGCAAAACATTACGTCGATATCAGCAAACATCTCTTTCACTGGAAGAACTCACCTACCTCCTTTGGATCACTCAAGGTGTAAGAGAGGTTTCAGAAACAACCAGGACGTCTCGAAATGTTCCTTCTGCAGGTGCTCGGCATGCCTTCGAAACTTATTTAGTGATCAATCGGGTTGACGGATTAAATCCTGGCTTATATCGGTATCTGTCTATTGAACATGCTTTATTACCGATCAATGCCGATCCCGAGATAAGTCGTAAGGTATTCCAGGCATGTCTCAATCAACAACATGTATTAAATAGTGCGGTAACATTTGTTTGGGTGGCAGTGAAGGAACGAATGTATTGGCGGTATGGAGAAAGAGGGTATCGCTATCTATACCTGGATGCCGGACATGTTTGTCAAAACTTATATCTGGGGGCAGAAGCAGTTGGGTGTGGTGTGTGCGCTATTGCAGCTTTTGAAGATGACCAATTAAATACAGTTTTAGGGCTGGATGGTGATAATCACTTTGCCATTTATTTAGGCTCTGTAGGGAAAAGGTAACATTCTGGATTCTTGATCATAAAGGATGGTCATGAATTATTTTAAGTCGAATCAATAGAATGATCCTCATGGTATTTCCAAAGGATCATGACAAAGCCAATTAAAATCTAAAACTTTGTCCGAGTTCTATCAAATGCAAATAGGTGTTTTTGAAAGTGAGATATTTCCCTAATTTTGAGGAAAAGAGTTTGCGTTAATGTAATTAGCCCAATCATTACCAAAGACGATAACAACATCAGTTCCACTATTCATATCCAGCCGATTTAACAGTCTTGGTTTACCAATTCCTGCTTTTTCAAAAAGGGTAAAAATAAATTGGGCAGTATAGGGTTTGGCTTTGTACATGTAAATGGTTGTAACATCCGATGCCTGGCCATCCACTTCTTCTATTACATTAAACCCGAATGTCTTTAAATATTCTGCACTTGTGCCTGCTAACCCACTCAACCAACTGCCATTTTGAATGGATACCCTTGCATTTTCACTGGTGATTAAGGATGAAACACCACCACTTTCACTAGAAACAGCAGCAGGACCGAGTGGCCCACCCGTTGTAAAAGCTTGATCACGAACTAATCGAATTTTATCCGGAATTGGAATCAAAATGTCCTGACTACCATCCGGTGTTTTTGCCATTTCCACATCTGTGGCAGCAATAACATAATTTTTAATATTTTCCCGGCTAATATTAATTGCTGATGTTGCCAGGCGAATAACCTGGTCCAGAGTCAAATTTGTTTTGATTCCGGATGATATTTCCTGATAGAGCGTTGGCGCTTTTGCAATCAATTTTGGCATCATTTTGTAATCAAGTACCCGATCACGGATGGCCAGGATCACTTCCTGTTGCCGTTTTGCGCGGTCAAAATCCCCACCTTCTGTATAGCGGGCGCGTGCATACCCCAAGGCCAGGTCTCCGGGTAGTGTATAAGTTTTTCCAGCTTCAAGGATTTGCTTATAACCATCGCCAATTGGATCAATCTTCACATCCATTTCAGGAGTAACACGTACACCGTCAATTTCGTCGATAAAGCGTTCAAATGCTGAGAAATCAATTTGAGCATAGTAATCCACTGGTACACCCAGGAACTGTTCAACTGTCTCAATCGCCAATCCGGGACCGCCACCTGGTAAATTGTAAAGCTCGCCGAGATAATAAGCCATATTGATCCTGGCTGATTCAAAACCCGGAATACTTACCCACATATCTCTAGGAATGGACATGATGGAAGCTGTCTGTGACAGGGGGTCCATTGAAAGCAAGATCATGGTATCCGTTCTTGGTGTGTCTCCAGCTTTCCAATCACGATAGTCAAGACCCATCAAAAGAACAGTTATCCTGCTTACTCCATCCCAAGGTTCGGCTGCAATTTCAGGATTTAATTGAACTGGTGGGTTAGCTGGTGTAGTTTCTGTTTGAGATGACACGGGATCCGAAGCGCTCTTTGGTGGAACAGGAATTCCTTCAAGGCTTGTAATTGTCCAGGTTGAGACGATATTTTTTGTAAAACTATAAACACCTAATGCAGCTGCAATCGATAAAACAATCGATACAACCAGAATTATGATTGCCGTTTTATTGAATACGATCGGTCTTTTTTGTTTTTTTTCTTTATATTCCATATTGATATTTCTTTACCGTTAATCAAGTAAACAAGAATCGGATTATTACCATATGTCAGTTATTTCCGATGTAGTTGTTTCACTTATTTTACGTATTAGTCCATGGGAGGAGGTGGGATTGGCAGTTCATTCTCAGCTGTCTTCACCCACTTATCACCCTCGTCAATCAACATAACTGGGATATCCTCAACGATAGGATATTTTCGGCCACAATCCTGACAAATTAACCACGAATCCTTGAACAGAACGAGCAATCCCTCAGTTTCACGAACACAAGCAGGGCATCGCAGAATATCGAGTAAATCTTGACTAACCATGTTCCCTCCGTTGGGTGATAGGCTGAATCATATTTTACCACAAGCAATTTTTATTTTATTTCGGTGCCAGTTTTTGAGTCTACCGAATGTGCCAAAATAAATCGTGAATCCACACAATTTGATTCCTTCATGTTAAAATGCAGGCGCATGAAATTATAAAAAAATTCCTTTATTAGACTTGTAAAGCATTGATTTTTCACTGGACTGTTTATGAATGACAGGATCAAAAAAATAATTAAGGATTATCCGAATCAATTTTGGTTAATGGCTTTCGGCATGTTAATCAGCACAATTGGTACGAGTATGATTTGGCCATTCATGACAATTTATGCCACCGAAAAACTGGGTGTAGGATTGGCTGTAGTAACAGGTCTATTGTCGTTCACCTCGATCATCACCCTCCTATTCTCTTTTATTGCAGGTCCTATTGCAGACAAAATTGGCAGGAAATGGGTTATGGTCATCAGTCTTGCAGGGAATGGTGCCTGCTGGATTCTTTTAAGTTACGCAAACTCCATTGCATCTTTCGCGATCTTGATGGGGTTAAGAGGAGTTTTTCAGCCATTGTATCAGATTGGGTCTGATGCAATGATGGCTGATATGGTGTTACCTGAAAAAAGGGCGGAAGGCTATTCCATACTACGAATGAGTAATAATCTCGGGGTTGCAATTGGACCAGCAGTTGGTGGGTTCGTTACTTCAGCTTCTTATACGCTGGCATTTTTTTTGGCAGCCACGGGTTTGCTTACTTACAGTGCTTTACTAACCTTTAAGGCAAAAGAAACACTAAAGAAAGATACCACCATTCCGGACTTGAAAGAACGATTTGGTGGATATGGTCAGGTCCTGAATGACCACCCTTTCATAAATTTTAATCTTATATACGCATTTTGTTTTATTACTGCCTCCATGATTTGGGTGTTATTGGCAGTATACGCAAAACAACAATTTGGAATTCCTGAAAAAATTTATGGTTTTATTCCTACTACGAATGCAATCATGGTTGTAACACTTCAATTTTTTGTGACCCGACTGACCGTGAGGCGAAACCCTTTATATGTGATGGCAATAGGTGCAATGTTTTATGCAGCTGCATCAATTATTATTGGTTTTGGGAATGGTTTTTGGTTCTTTTGGTTGGGAATGGTCGTAATGACTTTTGGTGAATTGATCATGGTGCCAACAGCTACCACTTTTTCAGCCAATCTTGCCCCTCCTGACAAACGGGCTCGATATATGAGCGTGCATGGAATGTCTCACGGAATTTCTAGCTCAATTGGACCTTTTTTAGGTGGGACATTGAGTGATTCGATTTCTCCCCAAACCCCCTGGTTTGCTGGTGGATTTATCAGCTTATTTAGTGGTGTACTTTTTGTTCTACTAAACAAAAAAAACCATTAAGAAGACAAAAATCGTTTAAAAAAATAAAAATCAGGGGTCATTTAACCCCACTTGAAAATTGCAACCCCGGAAAGCGTCCTTAATATTCCAAAAATAAATAATGCTGCGGTCAATCCAATAAAATTTCCAATAATGGGTCCCATCATTGTTCCCAATAAAACTGCGGCATTTGCGCCTAAAGAAAACCAGGCAAGGTAACCAGTGCGTTGATTGGATGGTACTTTTTCCAAAAGGTAGTTAATCATTGCAACGTTTACAATTGACCAGGCAAAACCACCAAAGAAACTGGCTACATAAAATATGGTGGCATCCGTTGCGAAAGACAATAAAGTCGGATAAAGACCTAATAACATAATGCCAATTCCAGTTGCTTTCATATTTCCCAATTTGTTAACCATGTTGCTGATCTGGGAAGAACCTAAAAACATCGTCATGTAAAAAATTGCAGTACCCGTGCTAATAGCCTGATCCGTGATTTGTATATTTTTTACGTAAAAGACCGGAAAAATTGGAATGGAAAGAAAATGAACAAAATGAAATATGGTCAGGAGTAATAAGGACTTCCCAAAGGGACCTTTAAGTGCTTTCAAATTCAGACGTTCTTTAAAATTGGAAATTAAAGTCTTTGATTTCACAAGGCTTTTATCATCATCTTCAATTGTGTGGACAACAGGAACGACAGACAAAGCCTCATCAAAATCAACAACAGGTTTGACTTTCCAAAGATGAAGAGCACTAAATAAACCACCCAGAAACCCAATTCCAAAAACTACCTGATAACCGAGAGGGAAAGGTAAAGCGTTCAGGATAATTCCACAGATAATCGATGTAATCACTGTAATAATGGCGCTGACTGCGTTTCTCCTGGCAGCCACCATTCCGCGATAACGCATGGGAACTGCGGACGCGAATAAAACATTAAATCCTATTGAAATCACTGATCCCGGAATACTCATTAAGAAAGTAAACAGAATTAATACCCAAATTTGTTGTTTACCTCCAAAAAACCAGGGGAGAATGGCAATAAATAAGTAAAAGATTCTCTGGCCGATCGCACTAATGAAAACAGACTTATCAATTGGGCGATGATCCAGCCAGGCACCGGCTGGTAATGCTAAAAATAATATAACAATTGCAGGCATAGCACTGATTAATCCGACCTGGGTTGTATTCGCTCCAAGCCTGGCTGCATAAATCGTTAAAAAAGAAAGCGCGCTTCCAGTAGTAACACCGAACCAGCCAACGTCGAAATATAAATTTCTGAAATTAGCCTGTAATAGCGGTGATGCTGGAATTGCTCCAGGGAAAATTAGTGAACTTAAATATCTTATAGAAGTGCGAAGTTGATAATTTTTCATCTTTTTGATCACCAATTTTACCTTGTTGTCTTAGTATTGCGAATAAGACAATTTTTTTCTTAAATTACCTGCTATTAAACCTTGCGAGAATATTGAGCAAAACTGTGGGCAAGATGCTTAGGATGATGGATGCCAACACTGGAATTATGCAGGTTAAATTCCCGGTTTGGAATCGCAATGTGCCAGGAAATCTTTCCCAACCGAATATTTTACCGATTCCCCAAATGATTCCACCTAGGACGGCAAGCCCAAAACCGAGGATAACCAGCCATTTTCCAATAGATTCTAAATTCGGTAACATACCTTTATTCTATCAATTATTGAGTAATAATTCGATCTTTGCCTCTGTTTTGTTAGGTGTATAATCTCTATTGGTGGGCGGGTTGCAGCAAAAATTTCGTGATGGTAAACTTAACAAACTATTACCGAACGGATCAGATAGTTTCTGCAAATGTTTCTGCTCTGCCATAAATAAAAAATTAAACAGGATCTAAAAATGCCACAAATTTATCCATTCACAGCCATAGTCGGACAGGAACGTATGAAGCGAGCATTGATATTAAATGCGGTTGATCCTCGTATTGGTGGTGTCTTAATACGTGGCGAGCGTGGAACAGCGAAATCGACTGCAGCACGAGCGCTCTCAGCATTATTACCAAAAGTAAATACAGTTAGAGATTGTCGGTTTGGTTGCGATCCTGATAGCCCTAATTTTTGGTGCACGGAATGCCAGGAAAGACATTCTGCCGGAGAAGATTTACCCGGTAAAATCCGCCCGACTGCATTTATAAATTTACCGGTTTCTGCCACAGAAGACCGCGTGGTTGGCACACTGGACATTGAAAAGGCAATTCAAAAGGGAGAACGAAAATTTGAGCCTGGTGTTTTAGCTGCAGCGAATCGTGGTCTATTATATATCGATGAAGTAAATTTATTGGATGACCATGTTGTTGATGTTCTTCTGGATTCTGCAGCTATGGGCATGAACATTGTCGAGCGGGAAGGAATTTCTTTTGTCCATCCGGCACGATTTATTTTGGTGGGTACGATGAATCCCGAAGAAGGGGATTTGCGTCCTCAGCTCCTCGATCGGTTTGCATTATCAGTTGAAATTCATGGGATTTTAGATTCACGCGAACGCGTTACGATCATGGAACGAAATATCGCTTTTGAAACCGATCCGCAGCTTTTTTGCAAACAATGGGAAGAAAAAGAACAGGATCTTTCCAGACAAATCGATCTCGCAAGAAGTCTTGTATCCAAAGTTCAACATGCAAGTCGAGATTTGGTGATCATCGCCTCACTGACCGCCTCATTAGGTGTGGATGGACATAGACCGGATTTAGTTATTTTAAAAACAGCTCGCGCACAAGCCGCTTTGGAAGGCCGAACTTCAATAAACGAAATGGATATTGCACGGGCAGCAGAATTAGCTTTACCACATCGCATGAAACGCAGCCCATTCGAAAAAGAAATCGCCAGCATGCAAGAACTAACCGATCGAATTGAGCAGTTGAGTGGTGGGCGTGCAACTGGAGAAGGCGAAGAAGAGTTGCCGGATGAATCATCCAGTGGTAAAAGCAAAGCGGAAAAAAAAATTTAACTGACGGATCGAAAACGACAGAAATCCCTGAAATGGGCGAAACCGTTCCTGATCCAGTATCTGTGTTTCAAGAAATGCAGTCAAACTGGTGGGAGGGAGGACAGAAAATCGCAACAGGAAGTACATTTAATCCGAGGCGATTAAATACCCCTTTGGATAAAATGATTCGTAAACAAGCTGGTCGGCGGTCTGTCACTCATACAAAGCGGAAAAGGGGGCGTTATATCCAATCTCGTCCATCAGGGGGTAACGCAGAAGACCTGGCATTTGATGCCACTCTACGTGCAGCAGCTCCTTTTCAAACCAACCGGGTAGAACAGCGCCGGAAAGTTGCTTTTGCTATTCAGCCACAAGATTATATGCGAAAAATCAGGGTACGACGTACAGCGAATTTAATCCTGTTTGTCGTCGATGCATCCTGGTCCATGGCTGTGGCTGAACGAATGACCGCAGCCAAAGGTGCGATTTTATCCCTATTAAATGATGCTTATCAGCGACGGGATCGGGTTGGAATGATTGTTTTTCAAAAAGATCGTGCTACTTTGGTATTATCACCCACAAACTCCGTGACTATGGCAGAAAGGGCTTTGCAAAACATCCCTGTAGGTGGAAAAACCCCGCTTTCTGCAGGTTTAAAACTTGCTTATGAAGTCTTAATGCGGGAGAAAATAACTCATTCGGATATCGTTCCATTGATGGTCTTATTAACAGATGGGGCGGGGAATGTCGCCGTGGGGAAGAAGCTTGGTCCATTGCCAGAATCTTACCAAATCGCCAGATTGATCGCTGAAGAACACGTCCACAGCATTGTGATAAACCTGGAACATGCCTCTTTTGATCGAGGTCTTGCTAAGACTCTTGCTGATAACTTGCTTTCTCCCTGCTATACCATTGAAGAACTTCATGCTCAAACCCTTTATCAAACGGTTCGGCAGGAAATCAATCTTCTTCAGCAAAAGGTTTCCAGTCAAAAAAAATAAATTTATCTAAAAAATCAAAAATAATTTGGATGCAAGCCTGATGTTGGATGATTTGATAGATAAGAAGGGCTAATTTCCAGATCCATTGGATTTGGGGTTGTTTTCTTTTTTCTTCAATTTGGGTTAGAATAAATTGGAAATTATTACTTTTTATTTGTTCAAATTACGAACGAACCAACAAAAAAACGTCCTTGAGGAAAGTAAATGGCTTTGCGAAAAGATAAACGTGCAAGAACACGCTCTATATTAATCATTATTATTGTGGCATCATTGGCGTGTTATTGCCTGGGTTTTATTGTATGGAGAGTTGGAAATCAATTTAATCAGAATACAACGGCTACGATAACACAAACCGCAACGAGAACATTGACCAATACAGTTGTCGTACCTTCAGTTACAGATATTATTGTCGCTTCTGACACACCAAGCCCAACGGTTACGGAGACTTGGACACCGACAATAACATACACCCCTTTTAATACACCAACCCGAACTGTGACGATTACCCCCACTCTGGAACCAACCACTGCAGTCCCTACAGATACTAACACTCCGGTTCCACCAACTGCTACAGTAGAAATCATACCAACAGAGACACCAACGACACCGTCGCCATAACCATTCGCGACGTTCATATTTCATTTTTGGGAAAGGCGTATGATTGAATTAAAAGAAATCCTTAAATCGATTATTTCAATACCTGGATTATCCGGTTATGAGAAACCGGTACGAGATGTGATCACAGAAGCCTGGAAGCCACTGGTTGACGAAATCAGTGTAAGCAAGCTTGGAAGTCTTCATGCTCTACGACGTGGTAATGGTCCAAAACCAAGGCCGAGTATTCTCTTAGCGACACATATGGATGCAATCGGTTTAATGGTGACTGGATTTAAAAATGGATTATTACGGTTCACAGAGATAGGTGGAATCGATCCAAGAATACTTCCCGGACAACTGGTAAACATACAGGGTCGCAAAGAAATACCTGGGGTAGTTGTCCAACCTGCAGATTATCTTTTACCTCCGTCTGAACGAGGCAAATCAGTAAATATGCATTATTTATTTGTCGATACTGGTCTGCATGAAAAAGATGTCCTTGAGCAAATACGAATTGGTGACCTGATTTCATTTGCGCAAAAACCATTGGAATTGACTGGGAATACACTTGCAGGTCATAGCCTTGATAATCGTGCTTCAGTGGCAGCCATCACACAATGTTTGATTGAATTAAGCCATCTTCAGCACGCCTGGGATGTCTGGGCTGTTGCGACGGTTCAGGAAGAAGAGACATTGGGAGGAGCGATCACATCCACTTTTGATCTGAAGCCTGACATCGCTGTAGCAATTGATGTGACATTCGCAAAAGGTCCTGGTGCAAATGATTGGAGAACAGTCACTCTCTCCAAGGGACCATCTTTGGGTTGGGGACCAAATATCCACCCCCATATATACAAAAAATTCGAAGAAATTGCAGAAAAATTGGATATCCCTTATCAAAAAGATTATATGCCCAGCCATTCTGGGACAGATGCCTTTGGCATGCAAGTTGTCGAAGAGGGTGTTCCTACCATGGTCGTCAGTGTTCCGTTACGTTATATGCATACCCCTGTGGAATTAATTGCCATGAAAGATCTTGAAAGGACCGGCAGACTGATTGCAGAAGTAATTGCTCGCCTGGAAGTGGATTTTCTGGAAAAACTGAGTTGGGACGAGGTGGAAGATGAAGAAAAATGAAATAACGAACTCGGTTCCCAAAATTGGAAAAGCACAAATCTCCTTGCTGGAAAAATTATCAAATGCATGCGGTGTCTCAGGAGATGAAGGTGTAGTTCGAGATATTGTTATCAATGAAGTAAAAGAATTTGCTGATTCGATCAAAATTGATGCTTTGGGCAATGTTTTGGTCACCCGGAAAGCGAAAGTCGAAAATCCTATTCGGGTCATGGTGGCAGCGCATATGGATGAAGTTGGTTTCATGCTGGTTGATGAAGACGGAGATGGTCTCTATAAATTTAGCATTGTAGGTGGTGTTGATAATCGGCAATTGGTTGGGAAACCAGTTCTGGTAGGGAAACAGAATGTCCCTGGTATCATCGGTGCGAAACCAATCCATTTATCAACTGCGGAAGAACGAAGAAACCCCATTTCCGTTGACAATTTACGCATCGATATTGGCACAGGTGGATCAAAAAAAATAAAAATTGGAAACCGGGCGACCTTTGCGACCCGTTTTATAACAAATGGGCCGAGCTTGATTGGAAAAGCATTGGATGATCGGCTGGGAGTAGCGACTTTAATTGAGTTTGTTAAACACCCACCAGAAAATGTTGAATTATTAGCTGCATTTACAGTTCAAGAAGAAATAGGTTTGCGAGGAGCAAAAGTAGCTGGGTACTCTATGAAACCGGATTTGGCCTTTGTGATTGATTCAACACCCGCAAATGATCTGCCTGTTTGGAATGACGAAGAAAATACTCGCTATAATGTGCGATTGGGAAAAGGTCCCGCTATATATCGTTTGGATGCGGGTACGCTTTCAGATCCCAGATTAATCCAGTTGCTTTGTGAGACTGGAGACTTGTTTGATATTCCTTATCAATTTCGCCAACCGGGGAAAGGTGGTACGGATGCTGGTGCAATACATAAGAATCGCACAGGAATTCCATCTGTTTCAATTTCGGTGCCCGGCCGTTATGCGCACACACCGGTATTAATTGCGGATCTCGAAGATTGGAAGAATAGCGTTGCACTGGTGCATGCTGCAATTCAGCGAATTTCCCGTGACATTTTTAATTTGGAGCGCTAAATTCTATGGCAGAGCAGCGAGAAGCGAATCTGATATCAATCACCTCTGAACCCATCACTGTAAAGAGCATGGTTTCGGACTTGCAAGCTTTGGGTCTGCAAAGTGAAAGCGTGGTCCTTGTCCATTCTTCATTAAGCAAATTCGGTTGGGTATGTGGTGGTGCGGTAGCGGTGATTCTCGCTTTGGAAGAAGTGGTAGGACCGTATGGCACGATTATAATGCCTACTCATTGTGGAGAAAATTCCGATCCTGCTAAGTGGATGCACCCACCGGTACCAGAATTCTGGGTTGATATCATTCGGAATCATATGCCTGCTTTTGATCCGGATCTCACGCCAACCAGAGAGATGGGACGAATTGCTGAAACATTTCGGAAACAAAAAGGAGTAATGAGAAGCGATCATCCACAGGTTTCTTTCTGCGCCTATGGCAAGCAAGCACCTTTTATTACATCCAATCATCATTTAGAATCCGGGTTGGGAGAAGATTCTCCGCTTAGAAAAATTTATGATTTGGACGGTTGGGTTTTGTTGCTGGGTGTCGGACATGGAAACAACACTTCTCTGCATTTAGCCGAGTATCGAGCAGCTTTTACCGGTAAGAAAATTGTTGAAAATGGGTGTTCGATGCTATTGAATGGTAGCCAAAGTTGGGTGAAATATTTTGATGTTGATTTGAATTCTGACGATTTTGAATTGATCGGAGAAGATTATTGCAAATCACATCCTCATATGGTTAAAAAAGGAAAAGTTGGTTTGTCAGATGCTATACTTTTACAGCAAAAACCGCTGATCGATTTTGCTGTTAGTTGGATGGAAAAAAATCGCAATTTTATCGCATAACAGCGCTGTTTTGAGGAGACATAAATGAAATTATTGATTAAAAAGCTAGTTGAAACAGGAAGTCCTTCCGGATATGAAACCAAGATTCGAGATCTGATTCGTGGAGAAGTTCAAAAATATGCTGATGAAATACGTGTCGACGCGATGGGTAATTTAATCGTTCGCAAAGGTCAAAAATCTTCAGATGGTTTGAAAATTATGCTTTCTGCTCATATGGATGAGATTGGCGTGATGGTGACCCATGTTGATAAAAATGGATTTGCCCGATTCACTTCCATTGGGGGTGTTCGACCTCATACTTGTTTGGGAGGGCGAGTGCGTTTTCTGAATGGTGCCGTCGGTGTAATTGGTGGAGAACGTCTCGAAAATGCTAATCATGTGCATGCTTTTGAGGAATTATTCATTGATGTTGGTGCAACCAGTCAGCAAAACTGTCCTGTGAAAATTGGCGATGTGGCAGCTTTTGATCGGCCATTTGAAGATTTTGGTAATCGTATCACTTCAAAAGCATTGGATGACCGCATCGGTGTCGCAGTCTTAATTGAGGTATTGAAACAAATCAAGAACTCTCCAAATGAACTTTACTTTGTCTTTAGTACTCAGGAAGAGGTTGGATTACGTGGGGCAACAACAGCTGCTTATGGAATTGACCCTGATCTGGGGATTGCTGTAGATGTGACTGGAACAGGGGATACCCCTCGAAGTTCAGTGATGGATGTAAAATTGGGGGCAGGACCAGCCATCAAAGTTAAAGATGGAGGTATGCTGTCTGATCCCCGTCTGGTTGAAGTAATGGTCAATTGTGCCAAAAAGCAAAATATACCCTATCAATTAGAAATTCTTTTGGGTGGCACCACAGATGCTAAAGCAATGCAAATATCCAGAGCTGGAATGCCGGCGGGATGTGTTTCGATACCTTCCCGATATATTCACAGTCCCTCGGAAGTTGTTGACTTTGGCGATGTTGAGAATGCTGTAAAATTACTTAAAACCTTGTTGAGTGATTTAATTGTACTTTCATGAGAATAAATCAAAATCCAAATTTTAGAATTCGCCTCATTATTTTTTTTGCGGCTTTTGGCACAGTGCTGTTACTGGCTGGGTGCCAATTCAACCCCGATGTTGGTGAATTCTTTAACCAGATTATAGATCAAATTTCACCAAAACCTACCCAGGTACAGACAGATCAAACGCCTTCTGTGGAAGCAGAATCTACAAGCACAACTGAACCACAAGAGACTACCTCACCTGAGATTTCTGAATTAATGGAGCTGGTAATCTGGGTACCTCCCCAATTTGATCCTCAATCAGGATCACCTGCAGGAGACCTCTTAGATCAAAGAATTAGTCAATTCGAAAGTCTACATAAAGATGTCTTTATTGATGTTCGCGTAAAACCAGTCAGTGGTCCTACCGGCTTATTGGAATCTTTATCGATAACGAATGAGGCTGCTCAAAAAGCTATGCCATCTATTACTGCATTATCCCGATCGGATCTGGAAACTGCAGTTTCTCGGGAACTTATTTACGCATTTGAAAAATATTCCAACATGATCGATGAAGATGATTGGTATCAATATGCACGCAACTTAACATTGGTTGGGGGTGGTAGTTTTGGGATTCCCTTTGCTGGTGATACCTTGGTATTGTTGCATAGGCCAGAAATTATTGGAAGTCAGCCAAACACATGGTTGGATGTTTTGCGAAGAGGAGAGCCCTTATCATTTACAGGAGCAGATCCACAAGCCATGTTTGTCATGTCGCTTTACCAGGCGAGTGGCGGTGTTCTTGAAAACACACAACGCTTACCTCAATTAAATTTGGAATTGCTAACCCAGGTCTTTCAGCTTATTGCGGATGGTGGTCAATCAGGAACTTTTCCATTATGGACTACAGAGTTCCAAAGGGATTCAGATGCCTGGACTGCATATAATGAATTGCGAAGTAATTGGGTGGTGACATGGAGTACACGTTACTTACAGGATCTTTCCAGTGATACCGCTCTCTCTCTTTTCCCAACGATCAAAGAAATCCCGGTTAGCATTGCTGATGGGTGGGTTTGGTGCATAACAGATCCCAACATTGAGCATCATTCTTTATCTGCAGAATTAATTGAATTTTTGTCAGCTCAAGAATTTCTAAAATCATGGGCACCTGTGGCAGGAGTTCTTCCCGTACGTCCATCTTCCCTGGCAGGTTGGAATAACCAGGAACTAATCAATATCCTGGGACAAGTCGCCACTTATGCTAAGGTTCGCCCACGCAATGAAGTTGTTTCCATTCTAGGACCCATCTTTTCAGAACAAGTTGTTCTTATCCTTTCCGGGAGAACATCAGCGCCAATTGCTGCCCAAACTGTGATTGATAAAGTAGGAAACCCGTAAACCAATGCAAAAATCATTTTCTCGACACAAAAAAGAAAAGCCAGACTGGATGAATCGGCACTTGTTCTTACTCATTATTACTTTGCTTGTGTTTACTGTTTCAATAGGTTGGGGTGATTCGCCTAAACAAACATATGCGGTACAATCAGCTACCGATCCTGGAAAGCCAGAATATGTTGCTTTTGTTGAAGTATGTCATGAGTTTCAGGCAGGTCAGACAACATTTAATGAGGTATTGAGATTTGATCAAACGAATCGTGTGATATTAGGTGGTCTGATGGTGATGATCATCCTCATCAGTACTGTGATCTATGGATACTTTATTTATGGCCGGAATTAGCAATACTTTAACAAAAAAGCTGTTTTTTGAGTCATAATAATTAAATCACTTTCAATCGTTTCTTGAATGAGTTTGAATAATGGTTTCAAATTTAATTAGAAGAAAATTTTCACTATTATTTTTCGCTTTATTACTTATTCTTCTATTCTTTATTGTGAGACCGAATTATGCGTCCGGTCTGTATCAGGATGGGATCATTGGTGAAGATGAAGTAATAGCAGACGATTTATTTATCAATTCTCCTCTGATCTCGGTTGATGGCAAAATTCAAGGAATTTTTCTGGCAATTGGTAAAGAAATTACAATAAACCAAAATGCAATCCTTGAAAATGATGTCTATATTCTCGCACAAAAAATCGTAATCCATCCAGGTGCACGATTGATGGGGAATGTGACTTTGGTGGCGCAAACCATCGAAATCGACACAACGATTTACCGAAATTTCTATGGAGCAAGTGCTACATTAAAACTCGGATCGAACACAATCATAAACAACGATTTGTTTTATGCTGGTTTTCAAATTGAGACAGCGCCAGAATCAAGTATTCTTCATAACCTTTATGCAGCTGCTTATCAAAGCATTCTTTCAGGAACAATCCATCAAAACCTCAGGTTAGCAGTAGCTGCACTGGATCTCCAGGGAATTGTGTCGGGTAATGCTGATATTCTCTTAGACCTTTGGAGCATCAATGATGATTCAATTCGGTTCTGGCAACCATACCTGAATAATTTTGGAATCCCTGAGCCTTTACCAATCGGTTTCCGAATTTCGGATAAAGCCCGGATTGAGGGTCAATTAGTTTATTCCAGTAATGTTGCACTTGAAGAAGCTTTATCGATCAATCCCTCTGGGGGTGTTATCGTACGTACTCCATCTGTTGGCGATCAACAGTTCAGCTCTCAAAACAAACCTTCCCAAATGCAGACCAGCCCGTTGACTAACCATTTCATCAGGTCATTGCGTTTATTTTTTAGTCTTTTGTTATGTGGAATACTCACAATTTGGATCTTTCCAAGCTTTCTTAATAATTCTGCCGTAAAAGTTGGTGAAAAACCTCTCCACGACTTTGGAATTGGTATAGTCACCAGCATTACAGTTTATGTTGGGTTATTTGTCCTGTTCTTGTTTTTAGTGATCTCTGCAATGGTATTTGGCCTACTTTCCATTGGATTGTTGGGAAATTTATTTTTTGGTTTGGGATTAGTCAGTCTGGGTTGGATTTGTCTATTTTTTACTATTCTTGTGAAATATACCAGCAAAATAGTTGTTGCGTTTTGGCTTGGAAAAATGATCATGGAAAAAAGCATAAACCCAGTCGGTAAAAATAACTTTCTAAAGTTGATTGTAGGAATTTTATTATTTGTTTTAGGGAGTGCAATCCCATTTATTGGATGGCTAATTAGTGTTTCAATTACATGGATTGGCCTGGGTGCTATGTGGTATGTTTTGCAATCTCAAAATCGCTTTCCATTTCTCAAATGGAAGGCATAGCAATTGAATTTCTGTTTGATTTATTCCTAAAAATCAGAAATAAAGACATTTTTTACTTACAGATCTATCGCCAGGAATGGAATTAGCATTTCTTCTTTCGAAAGACCACCATGGCGGCCAAGTAATGGATTGTCTTTTTGCCAGGACCACCAAAGATAAGCATTTCCTTGTGGAATTAATACCCATTCACCAAGCCTGTCATCCAGTGTCGGGTGAAGTTTACCCGGACCGAGCAACCCTTTTTCAATGGCAATTTTGGATGGAATGGCCAAGAAATCTTCCTGAAAATGTTTCTTTATCAATTCGACAACCTCATCTCGATATCCATTCTTGGGGAAAAGATAGGGAAGCCTATTTTCACCCGTAGGAAACATGACCAGCATTTTATTAATATCAAAATATTGTTTTAGATTATATCGATCCAGAATGGGTGTATGAATGAAACCATGATCTGCACTCAATATGAAAAGAGTTTTACCATGAGTTGATTTTCGAATATTTGACAATGAAGCAACGAGCCCATTGCTGAAATGTTCAAATTCCCGATAATTGCGCTCGTCTTCCGGCCCATAACGATGCGAAAGCGTGTCGATAGCCTCCCAATAAATATAAGCATATTTTCGCTCTTTTTTTTTGGTTTTAAATAATTCCTCTAAAGATACAAAAAGATCCTGATTGGTACGATAAGGAATAACGTTTACACCCGGAAAAAGCATTTTAGATAGTCCCGAATATGCGATCGAAATATTTTGAAGTGCATATGGATGAATGTTGTTTTGCATAAGATGGGGACCCATGGTAGGAACCGGCAAAAAATTTAAGGGGTCAAATCCTGCTCGTTGTAAACCACCAACATCTCCTTGAAAACTAAATGCCGAATGTAAAATCATGTTAGCAACTACACCATATTCTCGCAGCCAAACTTCGTAACCCACAATTCCATGCTCACTGGGATATCGACCAGTCCACAACGAGGTTAATGCTGCAGAAGTTGTACTGGGTGTGATGCTGGTTAATGGTGAAAAAACTGCGCTTCCCATCAAATCAACCCAGGGTGATTTTTTCAAAAATGAGCGTAAAAAATCCAAACGGACACCATCTGCCAAAAGAAAAATCACATTTTCATACGTGTCTGCTAGATGGTCGAGAATTGTTGAAGATAATTTCGGTGCACCAAATTGTGAACATCCCAAAATGGTACAAATGGTATTTGGTATGTTTACCAGTGAAAAGCCATCATAATAGGGGAGAATACAATTTTCACCTGGAAAAATCCCTTCAATTTGATGGGAAAGCAGTTTTGGTAAAACATCTAGGCTAAGATCTTTCACAGCATTCTCCTGGATTTTTGATTGGAATTAATAGATTTTACTCCAACCCAAGAATATTAACAAATCATTAACAAAATAAATTTAAACGTTAATCATCTATTGATTGGACATTAATAAATGGGTGGTAGAATTTTTCTAGATGGGTAATATTTGGGAAACCCTAAAGCTTCTGAAGTAATTTGCCCTTTCCCGGTCACTCCATACTTCAGAAGTTTCAAAGGGTAAAAATCAGAGCTGGCAAGCTTTTAGCAAAAACCACGGCAAACCCCGTGGCTTTTTGGTTAATATTAAGGATAATAATACTATTTTTGACTTACTCACAAAACTGCTATAATTTAGGTGCAACTTATCCGTATAAAGGATGGAATTGAACATGGCACCTAGGCGCGAAATATTAACCTGGATGGATGTTGATCAACTTATCGATCACTTGCTTCCACAATTTGAAGCAGAGTTTAACAATATGATCATGATCACCAATGGAGGAATCATTCCCGGTGGCATGTTGGCAGAGGCATTGGGTTTACAGGGCATATTGACTGCATCAGTTGATTTTCCAAATGAAATCCTGATGGAGGATGAACGAAAACAGCGTAGATTGTTAGCATGGCCAAAATTCATTCAGTTCCCGGAAGATTCTTTGTTAGCCGGGCAAAAGGTGTTGGTGGTTGATGATGTCTGGGGTTCTGGTCGCACAATCACTGCTGTCCGCAACAGGGTCATTGGTGCTGGCGGACAGGCTTATACATGTGTTCTACATTTTAATCCATATCGAAATCTATTCGGTAATGTCAGACCGGATTATTTTGCAGCGGTAACAGATGTACATATCGTTTATCCCTGGGAAATCCATCGCGGCCCGGATGTTGTATTGTTAAACGGCAGTAAAGTCGAATAGTTTTTCAAAATCTAAAATAAATTTTTAGGGAACCAACTCCACCTTTGATTCGTCTCAAGGGTAAAGAAGGTGACTTAAAATTATGTTTTGGAAGTTAAGAAAATTGATTGTCTTGCTATTGCTCGTTTTTATGATCAATGGTTGCCAATCCGGAGAAATGACTGGCATAAATGGTTCTCCTGCCAGTTCAAGCGTATCAACACAAATCGCCACAATTCAGGAGGGGAATTTGTCTGCTAAATTTCTATTTTCTCCAGTCTCCCGTCAATCACCCATTCAGCTTTCCGATGAACGGATGGATGAATTTGTCCAGGGAAGAAATTCATTTGGATTAACAATATTTCAAAATTTACGTACAGTCATCTCGGATCAAAATTTGGTTTTCTCTCCTTACTCTATAGGGTTAGCCCTGGCAATGACCTATGGTGGAGCAAGTGAAACGACAGCAGAGGAGATGCGTCAGGTTCTTGAGATTGATAAAAATGACGAAGAATTTCACAGGGCCTGGAATTATCTTACCCAGAGATTTGATACCAGGGTCAAAGAAATACAATCAGAATCCCCGGATTATGCCTTTCAAATAACAAATGCGGTTTGGGCTCAACAAGGTTATCCATTTTTAGAAACTTATCTGAATTTGCTTTCTTCTCAATATGGTAGCGGGATTTTTACGGTTGATTTTTCTGGATTTCCTGAACCCGCACGTTTGGAAATCAATGAATGGGTTAAGAATCAAACAAACCAAAGAATTGACTCATTGATCCCGAAAGGTGCAATAAAACCGCTGACACGAATGGTGCTCGTTAATGCTTTTTATCTCAATGCAGCCTGGAAGCATCCATTTCCCATTGAATTAACCAGAGCTGAACCTTTTTACTTATCAGATCAAAACATCGTGGATGTTGACATGATGACCCAGACTTTGAATACTTTTTATAGGGTAAATGATAAGTTTTCAATGGTGGAAATTCCATATATTGGCGAGGATCTGTCTATGCTAATCATCATGCCTTCAGAACAATCATTTGAAACATTCATTTCTCAATTGGATGGAAATGCTTTGACAGACTTAATGAATCGAGAGACCTCAGGGAAAGTAGAATTAAAATTGCCACGGTTTACAACGTCAAGCAATTTCGAATTACGAGATGTGCTGACTGAAATGGGAATGCCCCTAGCATTTGATCCTGCTTTAGCAGATTTTTCAGCTATGGCACAAGGGCATGACCTATATCTTGATCAGGTTATTCATCAAGCTATGATTGACGTTGATGAGGCCGGTACTGAAGCTGCAGCAGCCACTGCAAGTCTGATGTTGGGTAAGGGCTTCGATCCCTCAGAGCCTGTGAAAATTACTCTTAACCGACCTTTTTTGTTTTTGATCCGAGACATTACCAGTGGGTCAATTCTGTTTTTGGGTCAGATTACTAATCCGACTCGTAGTGTAAGTACGAATTAAGAGGAAGAAAATCATGAAAAAGAAAATAATAATCATTATCATTCTTGTTGTCATTATGAGTGTTTCTGCTTGTGTACCTAATAGTGCCCCAACGCTCGAACCTGGTAAGACCATCGACCCAACTTTACCAGGTGTCAAACCAACAGCATTTCCATCTCCACCTTCTGAAGGTGTCCAATCGATATCTTCATCCAAGGTTCGTCAACCGATTGAATCAAATCCAGCTGAGTTCTCTGCAATTGCAAGTCAAATGAATGCTTTTGGAATGGACCTTTATCAACAACTATCTGAGCAACAATCTGGCAATCTATTCTTTTCACCTTATAGTATTTCTTTAGCGCTTTCCATGACTTTAACTGGAGCTCAGGGACAAACGGAAAAAGAAATGGCGAATGTCCTTCATTACGATCTGCCACAAAATTCAATACATCCACAAATCAACGGACTTGATCAAAGTCTTTATGTTGTTCCAGAATGGCTTAAAGACCAGGAAACTTCATTTCAATTGAATGTCGCAAATGCTTTGTGGGGACAGAGTGATTATCCCTTTAAAACTTCATTCCTAGATAAACTGGCCGAATACTATGGTGCGGGCATGAATCTTGAGGATTTTAAGACTTCCAGTGAACAAGCCAGACAATCAATCAATGATTGGGTTGCTCAACAAACTGAAGATAAAATCAAGGATTTAATTCCTCAAGGAGCTTTGAACGAAATGACCCGATTGGTACTTACAAATGCCATTTATTTTAATGCAAATTGGCAGGAGGAATTCAATAAAGACTTAACAGCATCGGAAGATTTTGTGGTGGATGAAACGACGACCGTACCGGCAGAAATGATGCAATTAGAGCATCGTTTCGGGTATTTAAAAAATGAAGATGTACAGATGGTCGAAATTCCTTATTTAAATTCACGCTATAGTATGGTCTTGGCGATGCCAATTTCAAGCGATTTATCTTTGTTTGCTCAAAATTTGAGTTTGGAACAATTGTCACAATCCATTGGTGAATTTAAAAATGGTCAGATTATTTTAAAGATGCCGAAATTTAAGTTTGAAACCAGTTTCTCTGTAAGTTCGACATTACAAGCACTTGGAATGATTACGCCATTTTCACCAGAAAGCGCTGACTTTTCCGGAATGTTCGAGCCAGGAGCTGACCCATTATTCATTAGTAATGTAATCCACAAAGCTTTTGTTGCAGTGGATGAAAAAGGTACAGAAGCTGCCGCAGCAACAGCTGTAATAATGGAAGCAACAAGTGCACAAATTGAAGAAGAGCCAGTTTTATTGACCTTTAATCACCCATTCCTATTTCTGATTCGTGATAATGAAAGTGGTCTGATATTATTCATGGGTAATATGACCAATCCTGAATCTTAATAATTTGATTAATTTATAAAATTAAATGGAGGAATTATTCTTCTTGTAAGGATAATTCTTCCCATATCTTATAACAATCTTTGCCAAATTGTTTTGCTTCCAGCAGGGCAAAATCGGCATTCTTAATTAATGATTCCAGTGTTGCATCAAGATCACCATTCCAATGAACAATTCCAAAACTCATCGTGATCGGGAACCCCTGGTTTTCACACAGAAATACGTTCTTTTTTAAGACGTCCTGGATTCTTTCGACAGTTAAAATGGATGAATTTTCACTAGTTTCCGGGAAAAGACAGATAAACTCATCTCCACCAAACCTACCGAAAAGATCTGAGCTTCTTATTGTATATTTAATTGTGGATGCAACATGATAAATAACTTCATCTCCAATTGAATGACCGTAGATATCATTGAACATTTTAAAATTGTCAATATCAAAAATTACAATTGAAAATGGCCGATGGTACCTTTTTGCTCTGGATAATTCTTTTTCTGCTAAGGAATAAAAGAATCGTCGGTTATAAATCTTTGTCAATTCATCAATCGTTGCGAAATTGTTTAAGATGATATCATTTTTTTTGCGCTCGGTTATGTCCGTAATTAACATCACTCTTCCAAAAAATTCATATTTTTTGTTGAAAATTGGGGATTGATGAATACTTAAATAGCGATCTTGATTCTCATTGGATTGATGAATTTCCAATTCAACATCTTCGATGATGTCATTCTTTATAAAAATATCATCATTTTTATTAAAAATCATTTCAGCAGATTTTCCGATGACTTCATCACTTTTAATTTGAAGCAACTTCTGGGCGAGAGGGTTGATTTCCACCAGCATGTTGTTAAAGTCAAAAACTAGCATACCCATATTCATATTCCGGATTACAAGGTCATGAGCGAATGGTATTATTTCAAAGGCGCGAAAACCAAAAAGTGACCAGCTAAATAAAACATTTGAAATGAGAAATGAAAGAATGGACTCGTCCAATTGTGGGACGATATCAAAATTGAAAATCAAGAAAAGGGTCGACACAACCATAGGAACAATACTTCCTAATAACATGGTTAATGCTTGTCTCTTGTATACTTTCGAAGACCGTAAATAGTATTTTGTGTAATTTACAAAAGAAATGAATAATGCAAGAAATGATACGACAATGTAAACCCAAAAATAAAAACCATGAATAACGACTTCTTCCAATAAGGAAGGATCGATACAGACTTTTTCCCACATAAATCCATGAAAATCGCTACTAAAGACAACAATCATCGTGATGATGACATAGATTATTGCTGCAATTCTTAATTTTTGGTTCTTAAACCATTCGTTTTCGCGTGTGAATTGCAAAGAAAAATAAAACCATAAGATTGGTGTAATGGTGGCGGGAATGTATTTAACACGCAGCCAAAATATTTTTCCCTCAAGAGTCCGGCTGGAAAGTCCAAGTACATAACAGACTGTCCAAAGGGAAGTGAAAATCATTAAGAGTAGGAATGATTTAGCCAAAGCTAATCTTCGTTTCCGAAATGCATAGAGTGCCAGTAATCCGGAAATAATGATTGATAATATCAATGGCCAGGTTACAGGTTCATAAACAAGCTCGATGGTGCACCTTCTATTTCAGTTATTATTTTTCTTTGAAAAGGATTAGATTTTTTGCGGGTATTTTCCTAAATACAAAACCATTATTGCCGATTGGTCTTGGATCCCGGAAAAAAAGGTATTTTATCAATTAATTAATATTAATTCAATATCCTCAAAATAAGGTGCATATTTTGTACCAAATGACTGACATAAACATGAATCTAAGTATCGATGTTCATTACATAAATTTCCAACGGGTGGGGGTGTTAAGAAAGTCGGCTTCTGTCCAGGCAAAAACGGTTATTGGTTTTACTGCAAAGAGGATTGTCCCTGGTTCGAATTCTGGTGGAGGTTCATAACCAGGGTATTTTTGACCATATAATGTGGAAATTTTGGATAATGTAAGGAAATCTTTGACAGGTTCTGCTTCTCCTTCGAAAATGACAGTCTCATCACCGCTCTCTAAATGTATGATCGTTGCCTTATTATTAAGAAAGTTTTTCGCTTTTCTTGAATTTTTGCTTGTTCCAAAAAATAAAAAATTGTCCGTAAAGACTCCCCAAACTGGAGCAACGTGTGGTTTTCCATCAAGTTGAGTACTGGACACCCAATAATTTCGTGAATTTTTCATTCGTTCGCTTATCCAGTCCCAGGATAAAAGACCGGACTCTTGATGCGGATTAATGCCATAATCTTTAGAAAAAAATGGCCGTTCCTGTTTCAGAGGAATAACCTTATGTTTCATTATCGGTCTCCTGTTTTTATGAAAACAATTCTCTTGTGTCGATAATTATATGAAGAAAGAATTAAGTTCAAAATAGTTTTTAAAAGGTTGACTTTTGCCTTAAGAAACTAGTATTTGGGCGTATCGTTCAACCATTTGTTCCAGACCGAAAATGGACTCTGCACGTAACCGGGCTTTTTTCCGATAATAAGGGAGTCGCTGCAGGATTTTTAAAGCCGCATCGGATAATGCCGGAATATTTGCAGGCTCAAGTTCCCAATAATTAGCACCATAATCCGCAAGCCTTCCAGCATCTTCCTGCAGTATTTCAGGAAGTGATCCCGTTGAATATGCAACAACCGGCAAACCACAGGCAATTGCTTCAATGACGGAATTAGGACAGGCAGCATTTAAATCCGCTGAAAATAAGAAATGGGAGGAGCGATCAAATCCAGGTATATGTTCTGGTGAAAGGATACCCGCCCATGTTATCCATGCATTACTGACTGATTCAATTTCCATTCGAAGTAGGTCCGGGACGTCGCCGACAACCATTAATTCAATCCGTTGAGCAAATCGCTCACTTAAATGCACCACCAGTCTAATTGCATTTAATAACCCTAACTCATGCCCCCCACTAAAGTGTCCTTCTACCAATAATACACGAATATGGTCATTGGGTCGTAAATGAGGTCCATCTGGCGTGTAATAATTCAAATCCACACCATTGTAAATAACATCTGATTTGGCTTTAACCGGACCGTACTTTGATTCCCACCAATTCTTAGAAAAATTTGATTGATAAATAATATGATCTGCAAGATTTTTCCGAATAAAGGATAAGTTCCAATTTCCATATTCGCTGCGAAGATAGTGTCGGATACCGGTATCTCTTTTTCGATGCATCCAGTTCATTCCATCTAATCTTTGAACAATTTTTTTCCCTTGCTTGTGGGCTTTCCAAATTGAAAATAGTTGCTTACTACCCCCGTTAACTAAGACTGCTTTGGTTCTTGAATCCTGAGGGTCAAAATGGACGTGAATGCCGTGTTGATCAAATCCCTTGATGATTTTTTGTTGAAATGAAGTAGGACCACCTAAACCCGATAATTTGGGTAATAAGGCAATACTGTTTTCATTTGATCTTTGCGTGGATTCAGACGAATTCATAAGTGGTTATTCTTGGTAATCGAGTACAGCTCGGATAATCTTTTGAGAGGCATAACCATCTCCAAATGGATTAATTGCCCGGGACATTTTTTGATAAGCCTGTTCATCTTCCAGGAGTTCAATCGTATTGGTGATTATCCGCTGTGGATCAGTACCGACCAATCTTAAGACACCCGAAGCGACACCTTCCGGTCTTTCGGTTACTTCCCTCAATACCAATGTCGGTTTACGCAGACCTGATGCTTCTTCTTGAATCCCGCCAGAGTCAGTCAGCACTAATCGAGCGTGCTTCATAAGGTGAGCCATTGGTAAATAGTCCAGAGGCGGTACGAGGGAGATATTGGAGATGTTTCCTAATAAATTGTAAACCGTTTCCTGAACATGAGGATTCAAATGTACTGGATACAGGAAATGATATTGATCTTTGTACTTAATGGCTAGAAATTTTATGGCAGCACATATATCTTCCAGTGGTTTGCCAAAATTTTCTCGTCGGTGAGCGGTTACTAAAATTAATTGTTTGCCATGCTCATAAATATCATGTTCATTCAAAAAACTCTTAACTTCCAAGGGCTCTGGATGAGCAATAATAATTCGCAAAGCATCGATTGCAGGATTTCCGGTCACCACAATTCTACGGTTTTCGATACCTTCATGTAATAAGTTTTGGCGACTGTGTTCGGTTGGCGCTAAATGTAAATCTGCTATAACTCCTGCAATTTTGCGATTGATTTCTTCCGGAAAGGGTTGCCATTTATCACCGGTTCGTAAGCCGGCTTCCACATGACCAATTTTAATGCGATTATAGTAACAAAGAATTGAAGTTGCCATAACAGTGGTTGTGTCACCTTGCACGAGAACCCAGTCGGGTTGAACATTTTTTAACACAGGGTCCAAATTTCTAAGAATGGATGCAGAAATTTGTGCCAGGCTTTGATCCGGTTCCATCAAGTTAAGATCAAAATCCGGTGTGACTTGAAACGCATCTAAAACCTGGTCCAGCATTTGACGATGTTGGGCAGTCACACACAGGATTGATTCAATAGCCGGATTTGACTGAGCTTCCAAAACGACCGGGCACATTTTGGATGCTTCTGGCCGTGTTCCAAAGATCGTTAGTAATCGAATCTTATTATTCATAGGATCACAAGTTACCTTTCTGAGACCCCCAACCGGTACGTTGCAAAGCCTGCGTTTTTCCAGATTTCCGGATTCCAACCTCCAACTGTGTCAAAAATAATTCTCGCCTTTGTCTTATCTACAATTTGGAAGGGATCAATCCTTTTTAATTGGGTGTGATTCACCAACAAGATAATCAGGTCAGCATCCCGAATGGTTTCGTCCAAGTTTTTCGCCATTGTGACATGCTTGATCATGAAGTCAGTCTTATATGGTTCAAAAGCAGTAACCAAAGCGCCTGCCTGACAAAGTTTTTCAACAACTTCAATCGCTGGACTTTCACGTAAATCGTCAACATCAGGTTTATATGATAATCCCAAAGCAGCAATTTTCTTGCCCGCCAGCTCTCCTAAGATTTCCTTGACCTTCAAAACCACGAAATCAGGCTGGCTGTCATTTACGATACGTGAGGTATAGATTAATGAGGTAATGTCCGGTGCAGCTTCTACCAGGAACCATGGATCCACACTGATACAATGCCCTCCAACTCCAGGACCAGGGTTGAGAATATTTACACGTGGGTGTAAATTAGCGATTTGAATAGCTTCCCAAACATCAACTCCAAACCTGTCAGCCAATCGGGCAAATTCATTTGCGATGGCAATATTTACATCCCGATAGGTGTTTTCCATCAATTTCACCATTTCTGCCGTTGTAGCGGTTGTAGTGATAATCTCACCTTTTACAAAGGTCTTATACAAATCTTTCCCTGCCTGAGCAGATGCCTGGTCGATGCCACCAATTACACGTGCATTTTCTATTAGTTCTCGTAAAATTTGACCGGGTAAGACGCGCTCGGGTGAATATGCCACACTAAAATCACTACCAGCGGTCAGACCGGAACGTTCTAAAATTGGGACAAGGATATCTATTGTGGTTAATGGAGGAGAAGTTGATTCTAAAACGACCAGGTTGCCTTTTTGTAAAAAAGGTACGATTGATTCAGCCGCTGATTTAACAAAGGATAAATCCGCTTTTTTATCTCCATAAAAAGGAGTTGGCACAGCGATGATAAATGCATCCGCCTGTACTGGTCTTGAGGAAATGATTAAATTTCTTGTTTGGATTGCTTTTTCAACCAATTGCCCTAAACCGGGTTCGTAAATATGAACATGCCCATTTTGAAGCAAATCGATGATTGTCAGGTTAACGTCCACCCCAATTACTTTCAAACCGGAAGTTGCAAAAGTGGAGGCGGTCGGTAAACCGATATATCCTAACCCGATTACGCAAACTGTATTAAATTCCATATGTGAACCTCTTAAATTAGAGAAGCATTTGAATATTATCTCACAAGATCACTAACTGGCAAGGAACTTACGATTGCGGTCTCGTTTCTCTTGAATATGGGGTTTGGTTCTGCTAAACTTTTTATGTGGAAAACAGGGTCCTGGTTATCAGTTCGTATCCCGCATTTGGGAAATCGATTCAAATTTCCCTCGCAGAATCCAATGATTATGCAATCGATGTTGTTTTTTCCTGGGAAGATTTGGAAAAAATTGATTCGGATAAAATCTATGATTTACTAATCATTGATATCGATTCTTCCGATACAGATTGGATAAAATTAATTGTAAAGATCCAAAACAATTTACCCTTTGTCAAAACGATTGTTTTTCATTCAGATATAAATTCTAAATATCTTATCAGCCAACAAATCAAGGTGGATACCTTTTGTGACAAACCATTTTATCTACCAGATTTTCTTAAGGAAATCAAAGCTTTATTGGTTAGCAATCAAAAGGATGTAGCAGGTTCTCATCAAAATCCCCGCCGGATTTTGTTTACCGATAACTTAAAAGAATTACGGTTAAGTCTTGACTTTGCCTTTGAAAAATGTAATGCCAGGCAAATTATTTATTATGTTAATGAATTAGCCTTTGCGAGCACAGGCAGTCTGAGTGAATTTGTCATCCTGGATTTAGCGACATTCTTGAAGAGTCGTCAAAGTTATCCAAAACACACAGATTTGGTGCGCTATAAACGGTTTATTGGTGATACAACTAATTTTCTGGTTTATTTACGATCGGTTAGCGAAAGTGATACTTTGGTGATGATTTTTGACGGTGATTTCCCAATTCAAAAAGCGAAGGCCCAAGTCAATTATGTGGTGAAATATTTGCAGGATCCAGGAAATTTTGATCATTCTGAAATTGAAAAAAAGGCAATGATGAGTAATTCCATCGATGAAGATACCGAAGGTATCATTTCGAATCCAACCAATGGTGATCCGGTATCTCCGGATGAGCTGTCCGATTTAATAGAAGAAGGTACAAATCAAAGTTCTGAGACAGATATGGCGACTTTGGATGGGCTGGCTGGGGATTTGACCCTCATTGAGGATCAGCAAAATTCAAAAACCACGTCTGTTGAAGAAATCAGTACAGAGTCAAATCCCGAAATAGCGATGTTCCCACATGATTTCATGGCAGATTGGATAAAGGCTGCTGAAAATTGGGAGGATGAATCAAAAGATGAACTGGATGAGTTTGGAGTCACTATTCAACAATCTGAGTCCAACGAAGAAAAAGAAAACGCGGAGGATGAAAAGATAAACACCGGTTTATTTGAAAAGATCGTTGAAGAAGAATCATTGGACGATTCAGACATCAATTGGGCTGATTTAAACCAGTTAACAGGTATTTCTTTTCCTTGGGAGGAAGACGATTCAAATATCAAAATTACTGAAACAGAAGAAATTAATTCCAATAAATCTACTGGAGAATTTAAAGCAACACAGGGAGAATCATCGCAGGAGAATATTAATCAAGTCGAAAGGCTCGAAACATCAATTTTAAGAGATGTGAACGAGTTTTCCGAGAAAGAAAATATCCAAAGTGAGGATCTTGAAAAAGAAAAAGTCTTTGCAAATCGAAATTCAGGTACAAATTGGTTTCATTCCTCGGAAATCACAGGTGAATCAGAACGAATAAGCCAAATAGACATCGAACAAAACACACAAAAAGTGAATCAGTCTGAAGAATCAAGCCAGAGTTTGCCAGATTTATTGGAAGATGAACTCGGAAAAACGAAACCACGGTTTGTAAAGGATCCGGCAGTGTCCGAGCAGTCTTTTTTGCAGCCTTTTTCACCGGGTTTAAACAACCTGAGTTATACCTTTTATCTCCTGCCAAAGTTTCCTGATCACTTTTTATCAGGTTCCCTTGCAAAGAAAATGGGCGTGTGGATACCGGATTTGACCCTGGCATATGGTTGGCGTTTGGATAAAATAATGATTCGTCCACTTTATCTTTCCTGTACAATTTCAGCATCGCCCAATGTAGCTCCAGGAAAGATGATTAATCGAATCCGTAAAGAGACATCAAAGCAAATATTTAAAGCCTTCCCTGTATTTTTTGAGAATAATCCCTCTAAAGATTTCTGGGCACCTGGTTATATGCTGATCAATGGAAATTACACACCCTCAAATCGAATGATCGTTGATTTTATTAAACAAACCCGTAATTATCAGGGCATTTCATTGGTACAAAAAACCTGATACATTCTGTATTTATGAGAATAATAAAGAAAAACGGGTTAAAATTAGACCAATAATTACTGCCCAAGGAAAGGGTTCTAAAAATGCCTCCGACACTTTATCTTATTGATGGACACGCTCTGGCTTATCGCACATTCTTTGCGATGTCAAATTTTAGTGAAAGTTTGCAAACAGCCAGTGGGGAACCTACCGCTGCGATTTATGGTTTCATGAGCGTCATTTTGCGTTTATTGGAAAAAGAAAAACCAGAGTATTTAGCTGTTGCTTTCGATACTGGAAAAACTTTTAGAAATGAGATTTTTCCGGATTACAAAGCAACCCGTGCGAAAATGCCGGATGAACTTAAACATCAGATTAATAGTATCCGCGAAATAATCGATGCATTTGATATTCCACGCCTTGAAATAGAAGGCGCTGAAGCCGATGATGTTTTGGGTTCAATTTCCAAACAGGCAGTCCAACTTGGTCTTGGTGTAAAAATTATCACTGGTGATCGGGATTTATTGCAATTGGTTAATGACCGGATTATTGTCAATTTGCCCGGTAAATCGATGGCAGATGCCAAAGACTATTACGAAAAAGATGTAATCGTTAAGATGGGAGTCCGTCCGGATCAAATTGTGGACCTAAAAGCTTTGATGGGTGATCCATCCGACAACATCCCGGGTGTTCCAGGTGTTGGAGAAAAAACGGCTTTGAAATTGCTGGAAGAATACCAAACTTTGGACGCAGTTTATGATCACTTGGATGATATTCTTCCCCGCTATCGAACAAAACTGGAAGCAGGCAAAGATTTAGCATATTTGAGCCGTGATTTAGCCAGAATAAGTCAGGATATTGATATAGTATTGGATCTTGAAAAAGCAAGCACAGCTCATTTGGAGTTCAAAGCAGTTGAAGAAATATTCAAGCAGTTAGAATTTCGGACCTTAATAGGACGGTTACGTGATTTAAGTGCCATTGCGAATAGTTTCGGTCCAACACAGCAGCTCACCTTATTTGGAGAGCCACTTGTAAAAATTGGGAATGCCCCAACAGAAGAAATTAAAACCATCATTGTAAATTCAAGTGAAGGTTTGAAATCTCTGATAAAAACGCTAAAAAAAGCAGAAAAAATTAGTTTTGACACTGAAACCACCAACACGGACCCAATGTTGGCTGATCTTGTCGGAATTTCTCTGGCAGTTGACCCCGAAGTTGGTTATTATATTCCAGTTGGTCATCATACAAATGAACCACAATTGTCCATTTTGGAAGTCGCAGATGGTCTAAAACCCATCATGGAAAATAAAAAATTACCAAAAATTGGACACAACCTAAAATATGATTGTTTAGTTTTGTCCGCGTATGGTATTGAAGTACAGCCTTATGAATTTGATACCATGATCGCCGGATGGCTTATCGATCCCTCATCCTTTAGTCTTGGATTGAAAGATATGGCTGAGCAATATTTAGGTTTGAAGATGACTCATATAGAAAGCTTGATAGGGACCGGAAAGAACCAATTATCGATGGCTGATGTCTCTGTTGAGAAAGTTGCACCATATGCTGCTGCGGATGCTGTTGTGCCATTACGGTTATTGCCGGTATTACAAGCAACAATGGAAAAAAATAATGCAACCCATATTTTTCAAAACATCGAAATGCCCTTGATCCCAATTCTTGCTCAAATGGAAAAGTATGGGATTAAATTAGATTCCAAGATCTTTAAGGAAATGACAAAAGAATTAGCTGACCGATTAACGGAGATTGAAAATCAGGTTTATGAGCATGTTGGAACCAGGTTCAATCTTAACTCAACCCAACAATTATCCAAAGCCTTGTTTGAAACTTTGGGACTCGCATCTCCAAACAAAAAGAAAACAGCCAGTGGTCATTTTTCCACAAATGTTGATGTTTTAGAGCAGTTGCAAGGATCTCACCCGGTGGTGGATTTGATTCTTGAATATCGTGAATTATCCAAATTACAATCAACTTATGTCATTGCGCTTCCTTTACAGGTGAATCCAAGAACAGGAAGAGTGCATACATCATTCAGTCAGACAGGATCTGTCACCGGACGATTAGCTTCAATTAACCCGAATTTACAGAATATACCTACCCGTACAGAAATTGGTAAAAAAGTTCGTTGTGGATTTATCGCATCTCCAGGCTACACACTATTGTCTGTGGACTACTCTCAGATCGAATTACGCATTGTTGCGCATATGTCCGGAGATGAGTCCATGTTGTCCGCATTTCGTGCTGGACAGGACATTCATGCCACGACAGCAGCGGCTATCTATGGTATTCCACTCAATCAGGTGACCAGCCAACAACGCCGGCATGCCAAAGCGATCAATTTTGGCTTGATGTATGGAATGAGTCCTTTCGGTTTACGTCGAACAACTGGATTAACATTGGCTGAATCGGAAAATTTTGTAAAAGCATATTTCACTCAATTCCCACGCGTGAAAAAATACCTTGACGAAATACGGCAAATTGCATCCAGGCAGGGGTTTGTGGAAACCTTGCTTGGTAGAAGAAGATATTTCCCTAACCTTTCCACCGCGACGAACATGAATGTTCGTAACCGTGAAGAAAGAGAAGCGATAAATGCACCCATACAAGGGACAGCTGCTGATATACTTAAGATAGCAATGATCCGGCTTCCTGAGGCTTTACAAAAGTCGAATTTGAATGCAAAATTAATGTTACAGGTCCATGATGAGCTGTTATTGGAATGCCCCCAAGAAGAATTAAATGAAACAGCTTTATTGGTCAGAGAGGTTATGGAAAATGCATATGCGCTTTCCATCCCACTTTCAACTGAGGCAAAATCGGGTAAGGACTGGGGATCGTTGAAACCAATAAATCAATAAGTAGGATGGAACGTCATGAGTGGAGATCTTCAAGCATTTCATGCAGCAATGAATCAGGGACATTCAGCAGCCTGGGACCAAAAATGGACTGATGCTGCCAATTTTTACCGACAAGCATTGGAAGAATATCCAAATGATCCTATGGCATTGTTAAGTTTAGGCCTTTCTTTTCTGGAAATGCAGGATTATGAAAGTGCTTTATCCCAATACCAAAAAGTATCCTCCATTTCGCCGAATGACCCGGTTCCATATGAAAAAATGACGAAAATCTATGAAAATATGGGCAGATCACGTGAAGCGGTAAAGGCAGGAATGCAAGCTGCTGAATTGCAATTAAAAGCTCGTGATGTTGAAAAATCAATTCAAAGTTGGAATTACGTAATTGCAATTGATCCTGAAAATCTAAATGCCCGTACACGATTAGCAATGATTTATGACAAAATGGGAAAGAAGCTGGAAGCATCACATGAGTATTTAGCGGCCGCCGCCTTGATGCAGGCTGAAGGTGATTCTGCAAAAGCAATTCAAGCAGTTCGATATTGCCTTCAGATTGCACCGGACAGCAGCGAAGTTCAGTACGCAATGAAATTGCTAAAAACCAATCAAAACCTTCCAATACTTAGAAAATCTAAAACAAATAATGCCAAACAATTTCGAAGTGCCAATTTACAACAATTAGCCGAACCGGATGAATCAACAAAAGGCAATCGTATGGATCCGGTAGCGGAAACACGCCAGATGGCTCTAGAAGAATTGGCGAAGATGTTGTTTGATCAGTCAGATGAACAGGGTGTAAAAAATGAGTCTGGAAAGAAATCCGTAAATCCATTTACGCGTGGGACAGGTGGTTTATCACTTGAACAGGCTGAAAGGACACGAATTCTTTTACATTTAAGTCATGCAATCGATCTTCAGACGCAGGGGAACGAAAAACGAGCTGCCGAAGAATTTACACGTGTTCTTGAGATCGGTCTGGAAAAATCAGCTGTTTACTTCAATTTAGGTATGCTATTAATTGACGATAGTCCTGAAAGAGCTTTAAGGTATTTAAATACAGCTTTACGGCGAAAAGAATATGCTTTAGGGACATATTTACTGATTGGAAAAATCCATGAACGGCAGGGGAATTTTACTCAAGCTGCACTTGCTTTTTTGCATGCATTTCAATTGGCAGATATTCAAACCGTCCCTGAAGAGCAGAGAGTTGAATTAAGCCAATTATACGAACCGACAATGGAAGCCCTCTCTCAAGAACGAGATGAAAGTGTATTGAAAACGACCTGTCAAAGTGTTCGAACCCAATTAATGCGTTCTGACTGGGAAGAATATCTGAAAAGAGCCAGGGCACAACTTCCACCAGCAAAAGATGGCACGCCTCCTATGCCTTTGGCAGAAATGCTTCTAAATTCAAAGTCCAGCCAGGTTGTTGAATCTTTGATAACTGTTCGGGAATTGGCTGCAGCCGGGAAAACTCGTTCCGCTATGGAAGAGGCTTATCATGCATTGCATTATGCACCGACATTCCTTCCATTACACATTCAAATGGGAGATTTGTTAGTTTCAGAAGGGCATATTCAGCAAGCTGTGACTAAATTTACACTGGTAGCTGAGTTGTACGAGGTTCGTGGTGAGATTGATCAGGCGATTCGAGTTTATAAACGAGTGACAGAAATGGTGCCTTTAGAGTTAGGCCTACGTAATAATCTTATCGAACTATTATCATCACATAATCGTATTGATGAAGCTATTTCAGAGTATTTAGAATTAGGTGATATTTATTACCGTCTGGCAGAACTGGATCAAGCTCGACAATCATATCTCTCAGCAATAAGATTGGCTCAACAATCAAGAACAAATCGAAAGTGGGCAGTCCAAATATTGACGAAAATTGCTGACATTGATATGCAGCGCCTGGATTGGCGTCAGGCCTTGAGAATCTTTGAGCAATTGAGATCCTTACAACCAGAAGAGAAATCAGCCAGACTACAGTTAATTGATATTAATTTCAGATTGTCCCTTGATAGTGCAGCATTAAAAGAAGTTGACGATTTTGTGCATATTCTTGAGGATCAAAAAAGAAACAAAGAGTCACTGGCATTTTTACAGGAATTGGTTAAAGAGAGACCAGATCATGTCGAATTACGCCGTCGTCTTGCAGAGGCATACTTGCGAGTTGATATGACCATTAAAGCGATCGAGCAAATGGATCAGGTAGCGGATAAGCTGCTTGATCAAGGTGATACCTGGGGCGCAATTGAAACTTTGGAATCAATCATTGCGCTCAATCCGCCGAATGTTGAAGATTATCGGCAGGTATTACAGCAAGTCAAATTTGGAAAAAAGTGATTCGACCGTTTGATTATGGTTCGCTAAAATCGAGGTATACCGTACCCCAATAAGTGTTGCCGGAATCATCCTTACATTCTGGGGCGATTATTTGATCCACTACTTCGCCAATCTCACCAATGCGAATGCTGTAAGCGATGGACGGCTCTATTTCAAAGTCAGCATACCCCGAACTTATTTCTGGAAAGTAACCCGTGTAGAATATGTCTTGACCACCATCCCAACTGACTAATACTCGAATATTTGCCATTGGATTGTTGCTTTTATCAAAGACTTCGATTTGGATATAGGGGGCTAAATAATTTGGATTACACACAATTTTCTGCGAGGATAACCGGAATGGAATCGTGGAACTATTTATGGTTGTCGGTGAAGGGAATGGAGTCTTTGTTGATACGGATTCAGTTGGCCCTTCAGTTGCAGTTCGTATGGTTTGGATGGTAGGGATAATTGTTTCTGTAATTGAATTTTTAGTTGGTTCTTTTGTGATTGTTGGACTTTGAATAATCGTCTGAGGGGTTGGGGGTAACATTGTGGCAACAGTAGATGGAGTTTCTTTTAGCGCTTCCGATAGATTTAGGAGAATTTGAGCGTCGGATCTTCTCTCACTTCGTTGTGCTTGATTTAATACCACCTCTGAAAGATTCTCTTCTCGTAATAATCCCAAACGAGCATTTGCCCTTCCAATGTCATGGTCAGATTTGAAGGCATAGGCAATCATCAATCGATATTGATCTTTATCAACCGACTGTAGGGTTTCTGGAGGAACATTTGAATATTGAACTGGTAGAAGGATAAACGTTACTGCGAATCCTATAAGTAGACCTAATAATAAACCGGTCAATAAGTAATAAGGAGGTCGATGTCTCTCTTCTCGATACTTAGAATTCATTGTGTCACTGTAGGTGTATTAATGGGTTGAAAAGCACTTGCCAATAAAGCCAGAGATTCCATATCTTCTAAAGGATATCCAAGTTCTTCTGCATAGATAATTGCTCTTTGGACATGATATAGTGGTTTTTCACTACCAAGATACGCGAGTTGGTACGTAGCAAGTGCAATATCATTATTGCTTTTATAAGTCTCAGCAGCCATTAAAACATAATCTGCAAAGTAATCTGACCGTAAAGCAGACAGCGAAGTATTTGTAATCTTTTGGGGAGTTCGCACCCAACCCAAAAACGCGCTAATTAGAATTCCCGCGCTTATGGCTACTAAAAACCAAAAAAATCGCATTTTTCGGTTGATTTTATGTTCCTTTCACCATTGGCATGTGGATACCATTTCTTTTTGCGGCTTCAATTGCTTGAGAGTATCCAGCGTCAGCGTGTCTGACGATTCCCATGCCTGGATCTGTAGTAAGTACCCTGGTGAGACGGCGGGCAGCATCTTCTGTTCCATCTGCCACGATCACCATACCAGCATGCTGGCTGTACCCAATTCCAACTCCTCCGCCATGATGAAATGAGACCCATGTAGCTCCTCCAACAGCATTAATCATCAGGTTAAGCAGAGGCCAATCACTGACTGCATCCGTACCATCCAGCATGGACTCGGTTTCCCGATTTGGTGAAGCAACGGAGCCTGCGTCCAAATGGTCTCTGCCAATTACGATTGGCGCTTTTACAATTCCTTTGGCTACTAATTCGTTGAATTTCAACCCTGCTTTCAAGCGGTCGCCATAACCTAACCAGCAGATTCGTGAGGGCAACCCTTGAAATGGTACTTTTTCTCGCGCTAATTTTAACCAGCGTTGTAAGTGATCATCTTCCGGGAAAAGTTCGGACACTGCTTCATCGGTACGATAAATATCCTCAGGATCGCCTGAAAGTGCCACCCAGCGAAAAGGTCCTTTCCCTTCACAAAAAAGTGGTCGGATATAAGCTGGCACGAATCCGGGGAAGTTAAATGCATCCTTTACTCCATAATCGTAGGCGCGTTGCCGAATGTTATTACCATAATCAAAGACTTCAGCACCTCGTTTTTGCATCTCCAACATCGCCCGAACATGAATAGCCATGGAAGCCATGGATCGTTTTGAATAAGTTAGTGGATCTTTTTCCCGTAATTCATTTGCTGCCTCAATGCTGATATTCACTGGAATATACATCAACACATCATGAGCAGAAGTCTGGTCGGTAACAACATCGGGTGTAATGCCACGAAGTACAAGTTCCGGGTATATTTCAGCCGCATTAGCAACCAATCCGATCGACAATGGTTTTTCCTCATGAACAGCATCTTCAACCAGAGTCATCGCTTCTTCCAGTGTGTCCACAACGATATCAACATAACCGATTTCACGCCTTCTGTGAGCACGTTCTGGATCAACTTCCACACATAAACCTACACCGCCATTCATGGTGATGGCTAAAGGTTGGGCACCACCCATACCTCCAAGACCTGCAGTAAGTACGAATTTCCCTTTTAACGAACCCCACCCTTTTTGTTTGGCTAAAGCACCTAATGTCTCATATGTGCCCTGTAGAATTCCCTGTGTGCCAATATAAATCCATGAACCCGCAGTCATTTGACCGAACATAATCAATCCCTTTTTTGCCAGATCATCAAAATGCTCTTGGGTTGCCCAGTGAGGAACAAGGTTAGAATTTGCGATTAATACGCGTGGTGCATCTGGGTGACTTTTGAATATTGCCACTGGTTTTCCGGATTGAACTAACAATGTCTCATCATTTTCAAGATTCACTAATGATTCAAGAATAGCATCAAAGGCATCCCAAGAACGAGCTGCTTGACCACGACCTCCATAAACCACCAATTCATCCGGTTTTTCGGCAACCTCAGGATCCAAATTATTTTGAATCATTCGGTATGCAGCTTCTGTTAACCACGATTTACAGGTGAGTTTTGTACCTCGAGGTGCTCTTACAGTTCTTGAACCAGACATCCAGACCTCCAGAGAATTCAAAATTTACTTTATTATAGTATGCCTTATAAATGACTGCAAAATCAATTTCCTCGGTAGATGAACAACTTCTTAAAAAATAAGAAACCCTGGTAAACATACTTCAGGGTTTCTCATGACGGGGATTAATTAATTTTATTGATTTTCGTTGGATAAAACTTTTTGAGTCAAATCACGAATTTTTTCTTTTTGTTTGTACATGATTGTTTTAACAACATCTCCAATAGAGATAACACCCAGGACTTTTCCATCCAGCACAACCGGTAAATGGCGAATGTGGTTCTTCGTCATGATCGCCATACATTCTTCACATATCTGCATGGGATGAATAGAAATTACTTTTTCAGTCATAATCTCTTTCACCAGAGTCTCTTTTGAAGTTTTCCCAAAAAGTATAACTTTTCGGGCATAATCACGTTCAGAAAGCATACCAACTAATTGGTCTCCCTTCATCACTAATAAAGCTCCAATATCTACTCTTGCCATCAGGCGTAAAGCGTCATAAACCGTATCTTCTGGCGAAATAGTCCAGACGTCATTTCCTTTAATTTCCAGGATACTTGCTGCGGTTATCATTAGATTGCCTCCTTCGACCATGTCAAATGATTCATAGGGTTAAAACTATTGTAATAAAGTAAACACCAACTTACAAATGAAGATGCAAGATTCAATATATTTTTCTCGAAATTGATAGAATTTGATAGGTCAAATCGTCAAGAACATTGATTAAAGATCAATCCAATATTGGTTTACTTTCTTGTTTGATCTTGGTGAAATTGCAACTCCCGTCAATTTCCCTCCGTTTGCCTCAATGATTTTATACGATCCGATATTGTCAAAATCACAGGTTACCATGACCCTTGTATAAGCCATCCAACGGCATTCTTCTAAAATCAAGGCGAGTTGTCGAGTCCCATAACCCTTTTTCCTTTCACTTGGTCGAATACTATAACCAATATGGCCACCCTCGATTTTTAAGGAAGGAGTCAGGTAATGCCGAAAATTACAAAATCCAACGATTTTCTCGTTGTTCATAACCGTCCAAAAAGTGGTAAAAGGCACATACCCTTCCGGAAGACCATATCCGCCTTCTGCTTGAAGAGTTGCTTTTAAATAAGCGTCAAAATTATCTGCACACCGCGAAAATAGCGATTCTATGTTATTTTCACCTAATTCACGGAATTCTGTGATTGCAGCACGATAATCTATTTCAAGAGATTTATCTGGCTTAATTATTTTTAATTCCACGTCAGCCATATGCCACCCATTAAAAAAATTATGAAGAGACCCAAAAAACTTTTCGTAATTTTCTAAATAATGAAGTTCTTTTGATTATAGCTTTGGTACCCAAATAGCTGCTTGCAGGTTATCATTATGGAAATCAGAAATCATCCTGATTTCATCATCATTACAACCAATCACAATTTTTACCTCAGAGTCATTTTTCTTTGAATCAATGGTGCAAAAAACGCCATTTACTCTCACTGGATATTGACTGCCAACCCAAACATCGATTCCTCCATTATCCATTGATCTGGTTCCTTCCAAGTAACCATAATCCAAAGGATAAACAAGTAAAGAATAGTTTGGATGATTTGAACCTTTTTTTCGGTCAATAATCAGACTGTGAGAATTTAGCATTTCTTCCAGAATATCCCAAAAACGGTCGTTCATTCAAAAACTCAATTTATTCTTTTTCTTTGTTTTCAAGAAGGGAATTCCAAAGGACTACAGAATTTCGCCCCTTGTTTTTTGCATGATCCAGAGCTTGATTGGCACGATGAAACAAAATATCCACAGAAAATATACCTTCTGTAGGCATTTCTGAAATGCCAAAACTTACAGAGATTCGAATTGGTCCTTTGGATGTCTGTAGTGATTGGCTGCCAATAATATTTCGGATCCTGTTAGCTGCGGTTTGGGCATCATTCCCTGCAGTTTGTGGCATGAGAATGGCAAACTCTTCTCCACCAATTCTGCCAAGAGTATCGGTTTCCCGCAATTTAGCTTGCACAAGTTGGGAAAGTTCTCTAAGTACTTCATCACCGGTAGAATTTCCATAAGTTTCGTTAATCATTCTTAGATAATCCGGATCCATGATAACAAAGGATAATGGTGTCTCATACCGTTTTGCACGTTTAATCTCGTCTTCACATATTTCCACAAAATGTGCCCTATTGTTAATGCCCGTCAACTCATCCTGGGTGGCGTACTTCTTTTGTTGTGCAATGCTTTTTTCCAGCGCTTCACTTAATTTTTTTCGATATTCAATTTCCCGACTAAGTTTCTCGATGGATATTTTAAGTTCAGAAGATCTATGGGATAATTTCTCTTCCAATTCTTTAATTCTTGTTTCATCGGCTTTACGCTTTACTTCAACATGCTTTGCCATTTGATTGAATTCCATAACTGTCTGGCCCAATTCATCTGTGTATCTTGGTTCGAGGAAAGCTTGAAAATTATCCTGATTGATCTGCTGAAAACCAGAACGAATCATTTTTATCGGATACCATAAGCTATTTTGGAAGAAAATTGGAAATACTAAGGCAGTCACTATGCTCACGAGTAATAATGCAAATAATTGCATTGACATAGATTGGTCCAGGAAACTTCGAAAATCAATATAATAATCCTGATACACGCCAGACCAGGTTTCACTTGTGAATGGCAGTTGTGAATTAAATTGAATACGACTTGGAGTAATGTCATTATTTCCTAAAAAGAATCCAGTAATTTGAGTCAATTCTTTGGGTAAATAAGGGCTGTATTTGAAATTCGACTGGATTCCATCGTAAGAAATATCAAAAGAGCCGTCAGGAAAAAGTACCAATTGTGCATTAATTGTTTGGTCTGGGTTATCAAGAGGTGTTACCAAAAACCAGGTAAATACTGACCTGTCGTCTAATAAACTGACAAAACCTACTGTATTTTTGGTAACAGCAAGATCCTCTAAATATAAAGCTGCAATCACTGGGTGGGATTGCTGTGGCAGTTTTAAGTCGATTTCTCCCATATCCATCTCGGAAAAAAGGACAAATCCCTTTTGATCGACAACAATCTTGTTCCAATTCTTACCGGCAAACGGAAATGTGGCTGCTAAGTCAACTAGTGCGCTGGAAGAATCATTCAGAAAGGTTACTTGATTTCCAAGGTCATTTTCAAATACATACTCATCTTGAGAAATTGTGTATGTAGCATTGGATTGCTCAAAATGAATGGTTTGTCGGTCTGGAGTGGCATTTGATGCCAGGTAATTTGCCTGACTTACCGATGCTGCCAACCATGCAGCAGCGCTAATACCAGTAAAAACTGTGAGCATGACAAATCCAATTAATTTGATCAAAAAAGATGCTTTCTGAGTAGTTTGATTAATTAAAGTAAAAATAAGAAATAGCAGTGACCAGGATGTTCCTAAGGAGAAAACGAATATTTCAAGTGAGTTTAAACCGACCAAACCAAGAATGAAACTTATGATCCAAACCAAAAGCAGGCAAATTAAGGATAGACTAAAGCCACTCATTGCTTTTGCTACTCGATTTGCAGGATTAAAGAATTTTTCTTTTTTTGATAAATTCTGTTGGTTTTGAGAGTATCGAAATGTTAATTTAATAAACCGAATTAAAATAATAAATAAAAAGATAATTTGAAGTATTTTGATCGTTAATTTAATGATCTCAGCATATTTGATGACGAACCCAACCTGGAATAATTGTAGGATTACACAGATTAGTGCAACAAAACTAATAAATATGGACAAAAATAAACCAGATTTGGCATTTTTACGATCCGACGTTTCTAATTCCGGAAAATAGAATGAAAATTGCATCAATAATGGCAAAGCAATCAAAATTAAAGTCATATGAAGATGAAATGTAAATTCATACCATTCGATGCTGGAAACTGCCATGAAACCAGCCAAACTGGATGCTACCATTACGGTATAAAAGCCTGAAAGCCAGAAATTTGCCTTCGTATGTGTATTTATCTGAATAAGGTAAATTGTTATTGCTAAGAATAAAATGGTCTGTGTTATAAAACTTATTGAGGCGGGCGTTAAATATAATTCCATGGTATCCCCGGACTTTTTTGAATCAAATTTTCAAATCAATACTAATTTTAGCGCAAAATAATTTGATAAGCTGTAATACACTCGTTACATTTCCTATTCTGTTGAATTTTTTAAAAACTGTTCCTCTGGATTTTTGACTTTGAAAAATGAAACAAAGGTGAAACCAAAAATAAAATAGAAATCAGCAAGATTTATGCCGATTTCTATTTTATTTAGTCACTAAATTGACGATATTTTGACTTATCTTTATTAAAAACGTTTACTCAGAATAACTGAATGAAGGAAGCAAAATAAGAATTTGCCATCGTTGGTAATTTTACTCACTGGATAAGTTTCTATTTTGAAAGACGGCGTAAAATTAATATCTTCAAAATAAGTAAACCTAACAAATCCAAAATGACATCCAATATGGTGCGTTTTGGACTGTTTATTATTACGATCATTTTGACTAAATTCACTACACAGCTGAAGTAATTTAATAAATGATGAGGTCTATCCTTCCATTTAAGAAATTAAATCACTGTTAAATGGCTAATCCAAGTCTTAAGCTTCTTCAATTTCGACAGTTAATAATTTTACTGCTGGAGCATTGCGTTTGGATGGGTCTCTCTCCGGAATGGATAGTAAAATATCCAGTCCATGAGTGACTTGACCAAAAATTGAGTGTTTGCGATCAAGCCAGGATGTTGGGACATGGGTCAAAAAGAATTGCGATCCATTTGTACCAGGACCGGCATTTGCCATTGAAAGGATGCCAGGTTTGTCGTGTTTTAAACTTGAATGAAATTCATCCTCAAATTTATATCCGGGTCCTCCCATACCTGTACCAGTCGGGTCGCCACCCTGTGCCATAAAATCCTTTATCACCCGATGAAAAATAGTATCGTCGTAAAATCCTTCTCGTGCTAAAAACACGAAATTATTTACGGTTTTTGGTGTTTTGTCAGCAAATAATGCAACTACAATATCCCCTACATCCGTTTTGAATGTAGCAGTATATGTTTTTTTAGGGTCAATTTTCATAGCAGGGGGTGTTTTCCATTGTTTTTGGGTCATTCGAAATCCTTTCACGATCGTAATTTGAAGACCATTGTAGCATGATTTATTAAGATTATTATTTCATTGTCTATTCAATGCTATACTATCCGTTTAGTTTTTGAATCACGGGTGTGTTGGCTTGCTAAAATTACTTAGACTACCGATTTCTCCTCCAAAATTAAAGATCCTTAAAACTTGGTTTCCATTAGCAGCTTCCTGGTTACTGATGGGTATTGAAATGCCGGCGATTACTGCAGTGATGGCACGACTTGATCATCCGGAAATAAGCCTGGCCGCCCATGGCGGAGCAGCGTGGCCGCTAGCGTTGATTATTGAAGCGCCAATCATCATGCTGCTCTCTGCATCGGTTGCCCTATGTAATAACTGGTCCTCTTATCAACGTATTTATCGATTTATGATGATTTCAGGATTTTTCTTAACAGCAATCCATATTCTGATTGCCTTCACACCATTATTTGATTTTGTTGCACAAGGGATTTTGGGTGTCCCAGACGAAATTGTCGAGCCGGCCAGGATAAGTTTACGTATACTGACTCCCTGGACATGGTCCATTGCTTTCAGACGATGCCAACAGGGTGTTTTGATTCGTTTCGGGCACCCCGAAGCTGTCAGTATCGGTACGGTCATTCGTCTTTGTTCAGGTTTGTCAGTTTTGGCAATTGGATTATTGGTGCAGACTGTTCCCGGTTATATCATAGGTGCTTCAGCACAGACGGTTGGAACTTTTTGTGAAGCTGTATATGCTGGTATCAGAGTGAAACCGATTTTGAAATATCAGTTAAAATCGCTTCCTGCCGGGGACCCAATCCCCTGGAAGACCTTTTTTGCTTTTTATTCACCTTTAGCGCTTACTTCAATACTTAATCAGATCTGGCAACCGATCGGTAGCGCCGCACTCAGCCGAATGCCTAATGCACTTGAATCACTGGCTGTCTGGTCTGTGGTTGGTGGATTGGTTTTCATGTTTCGAAGCATAGGTTTTGCTTATAATGAGGTAGTGGTTGCCTTATTGGATCAGCCGGGGTCTTCTTTACATCTCCGAAAATTTGCTTTAAATTTGTTCAAAGTAATAACTGGTCTATATATTTTGGTTGCAGTTACTCCATTGGTTTATTATTGGTTCACTAATGTGTCTGGAATTTCCCCGAATCTGGTGAAAATTGCCAGAATAGGTTTTTGGTTTGCATTTCCCATGGCAGCTACCAGCGCTTTACAATCCTGGTTCCAAGGAGCCATTCTCTTTAGCCGGAAAACCAGAGGAATTCCAGAATCTACATCCATCTTTTTGTTAACTGCTGTCGTAATTTTGGGTTTTGGAATTTCATTTGGACGGATTACAGGTTTGTATGTGGGAATGATAGCATTCTCAATTGCAAATATTACACAAACGTTGTGGTTATGGAATCGGAGCAAGAAAGTGAGGACTTTCGTCAGTGAAAGAGACAAAAATATCGTCTGGGAACCTTTGTAGTGTTTTGGAGAACCATGTAATGTGAATCTCGTTTTTCCTTCCACATCCTTTAGGTAATCCTCGGTCGCTCCACATATAATAAATGAAAAAAAAGGCGAATTGCTAAAATTGGAGACAGAAAACATGAAAAATAAAAATAGTGAAATCATTGTTTATAGTACAGCCTGGTGTTCAGACTGTAAAAGAGCGAAAAAATTTTTTGGCGAACAACGAATTTCCTATAAAAATATTGATATTGATGAAAACCCGGAATTTGTTTCTGTTGTAGAGAAAATTAACAATGGCATGCGAGCGGTACCAACAATTGTTTTTCCGGATGGATCGATTATGACCGAACCCACAAATGCAGAACTGGCTGAAAAGCTTGGGTTGAATACCGTCGCACAGCGAAAATTTTATGATGTTATTATCATTGGTGGAGGAACTTCGGGTCTTACAGCCTCAATTTATTTGGCCAGAGAAGGTCTGGATACACTGGTCATTGAAAGAGGTGCTTTGGGAGGACAGGTTGGCGTTACTCAAATGATGGATAATTTCCCCGGGTTCGATCAAGGAATTTCTGGGGCTGAATTTGCGGATAGGTTGGGAAGACAGGCAAAACGATTTGGGGTGGAGGTCATACAAGCCACAGAAGTTTCAGGAATTAGTAAAGAAGACACAGGCTATCTTTGTGTTTCTACTCGCCCCAGAAATAATTATGGCTGTAAAGCCGTTTTGTTCGCTACAGGTGCTCATTATCGGCGATTGGGTGTCCCGGGTGAAGATGCTTTGATTGGCTCTCGGGTTCATTTTTGTGGTACATGTGATGGTGCTTTTTACAAAGACAAGCATGTATTGGTTGTTGGGGGCGGAAACAGTGGTTTTGAAGAGGGATTATTTTTGACAAAATACGCAAATCAGGTGGATATCGTAGAATTTATGCCTGAAGTCAAAGCCAGTAAAATCATACAGGATAAGGTTTTCTCGCTTCCTAATATGTCAGTGACAGTCAACCATGCAATCAAAGAACTCGTCGTGGAAGGTAGAAATAATTTAGTTGGCATAAAGGTTGAAGACCGTTCAACAGGCGAAATCAAAACCTGGCATCATGATGGGATCTTTATTTTTATCGGATTGTTGCCAAATAGTGATTTATTAAAAGGTGTTGTTGAATTGGATAAAATGGGATTTGTTGTAACAGATAAAACGTTAATGACAGCCATCCCTGGGTTGTTTGCAGCAGGAGATGTGCGATCTGGTTCGACAAAGCAGGCAGCTTCTGCAGCTGGTGAAGGTGCGACTGCCGCGCTCATGATCCGTGATTATGTGCGCAGCATTGGATGAAAAATTAGCGTGGCTTAATGGCTCTCGTTGCAAAAAATGTTGGATAATATTCGCTCATCAGGTCATTTTCAAATTTATCTTCATAAAAACCTGTGATTGAAAATCCGGCTTGAATTTGCCCGCCGATTAGTTCTTCGAGGGTATGGCTAAATTCTAATGGTGTTTTTTCTAGTTTAAATTTTTCCAATACGTCCCCGGGCAGATCGTCGATATCGTTATAGGGGATTTTGTGTCTGACCTCTAAAATTTTCTCATGATCATATTTCTCGAAATCAAAAATATAATTTATCGGATTTGCCAATCCGCTCAATAATACGCCTCCTGGTTCTAATACCCGATAAGCCTCTTTCCAAACCGGGAGTATATCGGGAATGAAGATGTTCGAAACAGGATGAAAAATCAAGGTGAAATGTCCATCTGCTAATACAGAAAGATCACGCATATCGCCTTCTATAATTTCAATTGAGAGTCCTTCACGTTGGGCAACCAAATGATCTTGTGCTAGTTGTTGCGGTGAATTATCGAATGATGTAACCAGACCACCAGCTGCAGCCAGGATAGGCGCCTGTTGACCGCCACCGGAAGCTAAACAAAGCACATTTTTGCCTTTAAAATCCGGATACCAATTATTTGGGACTGAGATTAAGGGTGTGAGGACAATTTCCCAATCTCCTTTTTTAGCTTTTTCAATTACGTCATGGTCCACAGGACGAGACCAAACACAGCCACTATCCACCTGTTTATTCCAGGCATCACGATTATATGCACGAATATCAAACATAGATCCTCAATTCACCAATTTATTTCGCCAATACAGGTTGATCCAGATTTGCTTTGAATACAGTATGTTTATTGATTTCAAAGTTTATTTGTTGTCGATATCCAATGTAAATGTTTCAATAAGATCGTACGCTTTTACAGTATACGTACCAGCAGGAAGGTTTCGTACATCCAGATTAACATTTTCCTCAAAAGGTACCAAGGCTTGAGTACATAAAGCATCGATCATACGGTTGGTAAATACTCGAATTTCAAAGGTTTGATCATCTACCTGTAATGCCTGTATTTCTTCAAGAGTGGTACAACCGTCCGGCAAGTTTCCTGTGACGGTCACACTGACCTGCAACGGAAAAGATTCCATTAGGTTAATCTGAATTTGATCCACATATGCCTGTTGCTGATAAGAGTTCCAACCACCGGGTTTAGTAGGTGCAATCGGAGTGTCAGAGGAGATGGGCAGATCGCCTGGAATTGGTTCTGTAGGTTCAGAAGGAGTTTTTGTGGAATCAGGGTAACCTAACCCATTAGGATTTACCTGACACGCGCTGAAGAGTAAAACAAAAAAGACAAGTATATATGTGAAAAATATTTTATTTGTCGTCACTATAACCTCCACATTAATTAAGGTTAGGACGGAGAAGAAATATCTTTAGTTCCCTTTTAAACCTCTTTTTGAAATATCCTTCTTGATTTTGGTAGAAGCCGAATAAAAGGTGCACCCAATAACACGACTGCTGCGCTCAAATAAAAAGTAAATCGCAGGCTGGAAAGATCTGAAATCCGACCAACGAGAAGAACCGCCAGGGACATTAATGCAAAATTGATTGCCATAAAAATTCCATTAGCGAATGAACGATTTTCGAGGAAATTTTCCTGCACAATGGCCAGTAATACTGGCGGGGCTGAAATGGCAAAAAATCCCATAATCATTAAGAATGGAATTTGCACCAATCCTTGTGTTTGCAGAAAAAGAAGCATTATTAAGGGTGAGACCAGGAAGGAGATTGTTAGTATTGTTCTGCGTCCAAATCTGTCGCTTAACGAGCCGGCTAAAAATGCACCAGCCACACCAGCGGCCTCCAAAATGGATAACGATGCTCCTGCGACCCACAAACTTGCACCTTCCGTAGTTAAAAATGTAGGTAAAAAAGTGGTTAAGGTTGCCATCATCATTGCTCTTGAAAAAAGCAAAATAAATATTGGTAACATAACAGGTCCCATTTTCTTTAGTACTTCGATCCAGCTAGCTGAATTCCCATTGGTTTTTGTGATTGTCGAAACATCCTTTAGCTGTAAGTACAAAAATAAAGATACAAGTATTCCTCCCAGCATTAACCAGGGCAATCCTTCATATGTCAGGTATCCGATAGCCGACACGATAACTAATGGCCCCAGCGTTCTGCCTAGCTCTCCCCCTACCATCCAAAAACTCATACCTTTCCCCAATTGTTTGCCGGCCAAGGTGCCCGTTAATACAGTCGCGACTGCATGAATTGCAGCATTACTCAACCCGGCAATGATTAAAAGGAAAGCTAAAAAGGCATAACTAGGCGCTATGCTTAACAGGCTCATTGCAGCGCCAGTAAGAGCAGGTGTTAATATGATAAAGAACCGCAAATTTTTGTGATCAGCAATATGTCCGATGATGGGATTGATCAACGAAGGCATTTGTAAAAAAACGGATAATAAGCCTGCGCTGGTGTTTGTTAACCCAAATTTCTCAATTAAACCGGGTAATAATACAGGTAAGAAAGATGAGTAGGTGTCATGAACACCATGAGCGCTTGATAAAAGCACAACGCTACTGGTTTGAAATTTGTCATTTTTGACTGATTGTTCCACTTTCAAGTTATGTTATGTCCTCGATGAATTTGACTTGTTTTATAAAGAAGCTGTAGAGAGAAAAATACACGATCGAAATCAGTACAAAAACCGATTAGGGAATGTACTTGTGTCTGCTTAGAAAAACGATTAGCGTTTCTTTCTTTTGGGTCGGCGAAGAATTGTAAATAAAAGCAGCAGAGGCCAGATCCAGGCCAAATCTACTTCCAAGCCTCGTGGTGTTGGATCACTAGTAGGATCAAAACGAAGGAATATAATCTCTTTTTTGTGATCCAGGATGTCTTTCTGGGTGGGTTTGATTCCGAGTGAATTGAAATACCAATTCATCATGGTTGGGTTTTTGTTCAGTATGGTTTCAATGATGTAGATCAACTCGTTATCATCGCTTACGCGGACAGCAACCATATTCTCAGTGCCATCTGCGGTTTGAATTGTGACTCTGGGATTTGCCAGAATATTTCGATACCATTGCGTCTTTATACCAAACGCACAGGGGATATATTTCATACCATTCATCGTGTGATATTCGACGGCAGTTCTTCTGGATACTCCTGTTTTTCGACCGATATGGGTAATGACCATTAAATATCTACCCAAAAGTGGTCCAAATCCTAAGCGCCATGCGAGCATCGGCAGTTCAAATAAAAATTTTTCAAATTGGGTATCCGGATAGATTTCCTGAAGATTTTTAGGAAGTATTTTCTTGATCGTCGCATTAATTCTATTCATTTTTACCTTTTCCTGGCCAGTTTATAAGGAATCTTTTGAAGAAATATCGCTCTCGTCTGCAACTGCCAGTAATGCATTTGCAATCATTCTGGCTTCTGATGAGGTCAGGTACAGATTTGTTTGATCTCCTCTAAAGATATGCTCATCCTCATGACATGGTTCTTCGAAACACAAGCAAATATTATCATCATATTCAATATCATTTTTTTCTAAATGAATTTGTAAAAGCAATGCGCCTTTTAATAATTCAATTTGCATGGTTGCCTCCTGCAATAGAATCGTCGGGATGGCAGTTCAGTGAAATTTATTTTAATTGTAATTGATCAAGAAATTAATCATTCGTTGATTCTTAAATTTGAAATTAAGTTTGTCCCCTTTTCAATCAGAATTTTCATAAAAGTAGCAGAATCCATTGGTTGTGCAAAAAGATACCCTTGAATGAAGTCGCAATTTTTCTTTGACAGGTATTTCATTTGATTCAAATTATCGATTCCGACACCAATCACATTTAAATCCAGAATATGTGCCATGGAAATAATTGCATCAATAATTGCTGCATCATTACTATTTACTGGTAAGTCCTTTATGAAAGCTTGCGAAATCTTAATTGCTTGTAAAGGAAGGCGTTTTAATTGTTCTAACGAAGAAGCGACTCTTCCATAATCATCCAGAAAAATTCGAATGCCGATGCCTGTAAGCTCAAACAGATTCTGTATTGCAGTTCCAGATGTGTAGACCCCAACGCTTTCTGTAATCTCCAAAATTAAATTTGAATAAGGCAATTCAGTATCTGCTAAAACAGTTCGAATAATATCGCCCATATCCGGATTTAATAGCATTTTGGATGATATGTTAACCGATACTCGAAGATCAGGAAAACCCATATCCAACCACTTTTTTGCTTCTATACAGGCAGTTTTGAGGACCATTTTATCGATCGCTGTTATGATTCCGGTTTCTTCCGCAATTGGTATGATTTCGTCGGTTGGCATTAATCCTTTTTCGGGATGCTGCCAGCGTAAAAGTGCTTCCACAAAGTCTATCTCACCGCTTTTTGTTTCAATGGCTGGTTGAAAATGGACTTGAAGCTCTTTCTTTTTTATTGCCTGGTTCAATTCGGATTCGGTTTTTAGTTTTGCCAAAGTATATATGTGCATCTCTTTATCGAAAATCTCAAATCTTCCCCTGCCATTTGCTTTGGCTTGATTGAGAGCAGTATCAGCATCCTGTAAGATTTCTTCTGCGTTTAAATACCCTCTTGTCAACATGACAATACCAAAACTGGCATTTGGAATGATTTCCTGTTTCTCCAGAATAATGGGTTCCGTCAGAATTTTATGCAACCTTCGGGTAATTTGGATTGCATCTTGAAGCCCGTTGATTTCTTCCAGAAGGATTCCAAACTCATCCCCACCTATCCGAGCCACAGTATCCATAACACGAAGCGTACGCTTTAACCGCAAAGATATTTCAATCAGCAATTCATCCCCGGCGCTGTATCCAATTCCATCATTAATTAATTTAAAACGATCCAAATCCAAATAAATTACTGCGGCATGATAATCTTCTCTTCGGTGTGATCTGCCTAATGCGCTGGTTAAAATTTCCAGAAAATATTCCCGGTTAGGGGAATTGGTCAAGGGATCATGCATGGCATCATGCAATAATCTCGATTCAAATTCTTTCCTTTTCGTGTTGTCAGTAATTGAGCCTGCAAAACGATACGCCTTCTTCTGATCATTGTAAAGTGCCAACCCTCTTGCCCAAACCCAAACGTAATTGCCATTGGCATGCAGAAGACGATGCTCATTTTCGAAATGAGCAGTTTTTCCCTCTAAATGGGCATTAATATCTGCTTGAAGACCATCCAGATCATCTTCGTGAACGCGGGTGAGCCATTCGGTTGGTGAATTTTGGATTGATTCTTCTGTGTACCCAAGAATTGATCGCCAACGAGGTGAATAAAAGCAGATGTTTTTTTCCAGGTCCCAATCCCAGATTCCGTCATTCGCACCTTTTAGTGCAAGATCGTAACGTTCTTCGCTGACTTTTAATGCCAAATCCTGGCTTTCTTTTGATTTTAATAAATCTGAGAATTGATTAAAAACCTGAACCAGATTACCAATTTCCGGGGTCAAACCCACATCTTTGATAACTTGCTGATCGGCTAAATGACCGTTTTGAATGGCATGCAAACCGGTTGTTATTTTTCTTATTGGTTCAAGAACCTGCTTATTGACGATAAGCACTGCTACGACAATCACTGTAATGGCAATTGCTCCGGAAATAATATAAGCCATCAACAATGTATTGCTATTGAGGTTAGATTGGTTGCTGAGGACATACAAACTAATAGCCAATATCGCTATTGGTAAAAAGACGCTAGCGATCAAAAGCAGGATTAGTTTATAGCTAATTAGAAATGGATTTGGAGTCTTCTTCATTTTTTAATTGGAGCGAAAAATAGGGGTTAAAAATATAAAAAATGGTTCTTCAACAATTATTGTTTGACTATTCAGTATAGATCAGACTGGGAAATTGCGCAATTAAAAAACATGTATTGTCATACTGTTTTATGAAAGAAAAGAGAAAAAAACTGTCAAAAATTAAGAATTAAAAAACGACGAATCAGTCTCAATCGCCACAATTTCTCCAAAATACATCCTGTGATAATCTTTCATTGGATATTGACGAGGAATGTATTTAGCAATAAAGTGATCGGGATTCAAATCATCCCAATATATTTTTTTGCATTCAATTTGTAATATGGCTTCATTAAAAACTGGTGCTTTAATGATTTTTGAAGGTTGAACAGAAAGTCCGGATTCTTTGATCTTATCATTATCTCTTCCGGAAATAGTTCCAAGCAGATTAAGAGTCGGCTGAAATTTAGTAGGAAATGCGCAAAGGGAAAAATCATCATATTTTTCCATGAATTGAAATGTGTATCTTTGTGGCCTAACAACCACCATAGCAAATGGACGATTCCAAATCGTACCGAAACTTCCCCAACTGATTGTCATTGTGTTAAATTCGTCTTTAGAATAATCTCCGGCGCTTAGTAAAAACCAATGACTGTCCCAGATATCATGTGGAATTTTTGCCCATTGATCCAGAGGTATGTTAATTTTCGTCATAATCCCTCATCTTGAAAAAACAAAGTTACTCTTAATGTAATAAAAACTGAAACGATTTACCGTTTCAGTTTTTATTACGAAATGAATCGATGTTAATCTTCACCAACAGTAAAGCCAATTTTAATTGTCACCTGCCAAAAAGCAACATTATTATCAACAATTTGACCGCGAGTTTCGACAACTTCGAACCATCTGATATTATTTACTGTCTCACCCGCTTTTTTTATTGCACTCTGGATTGCATCTTCAATACTAATTTTTGAAGATCCTACTAATTCTATTTTTTTATAAACATGCTCAGACATTTAACCCTCCGTATTTCTTTTTCCTAATTATACAATGCACAATCACCCAGAAAGATTTAATATGATGATTAATTTACGATTATCGGCAAATTTCAAAATTTAAAAATTGTTTATACCAGTTATAAAAACGGATTCCATCCACAAGCAGAAACGAAAAACCACGAAGTTTCTTTTATTTCTGGCAGAAAAGTTATGACCTTATCATTACAAGGATGATTTTAACAGGACTGATTGCGGATAAGGCATGTGGCTCATTCGCAGGCATAATAATCATTTCGCCTTTTCTGAGGACATAGGGTTTTCCAGAGATTGTTATTGAAAGTTCTCCTTCTACTACCTCAACGTAGGCATCATAAGGTGCCGCATGTTCGCTTAAACCTTCGCCCTGATCAAAAGCAAATAAGGTGATCGTACCTGTTTTTTGATTGATAATCGTTTTGCTGACAACAGCACCATTTTGAATCTCTAATATTTTCGATAAGTTTTGCACGACCGGAATCATTTTTTCAGTCATTGGTATCCCTTTCGGTTTCTAGTTGATATTCATATTCTACGTTTTTTATTTAAAAATAAAAAATATATTGTTATATTTTGAGATTCTATTGTTCGTTGAACCCTCTAAGAAGTAATTTTCGGAATTGGTGAAATCTGTTAGAATCAATTTTGTTTTCAGAAGGCACTTTATTAAAGGTATAAGGACTATGAAGTTAAAAAACACATTTACGATCTTTTTTGCAGTATTGATTTTAATTTTAGCATTTCAAACAAATCCCGTCATTGCAGCCAGTGGAGAAACATTCACAGGTGAACCTTTGTGTTTGCCTGGAATCTATCGGCAACAACCTGATGACTGCCTGGCGCTTGGACCTTCAGATTTTTTAACAGATCTGGATGCAAAAGGAATACATTTTCCCCTACAGCCTCTTCCATCTCATGATCCGGATCCTGCATTAACTTTGTCACCTGTTCCTTATTTAAAAGTTGGTGAAAATGCATTTCCGGTCTACAATAGTTTGGAAGATGCCAAAGCGCGAAGTTCCAGTCGGTATTTGGAGGCAGGCATGAAATATCTAGCCATGTCGGAGCGTCTGGATCTCGAAGACGGCGTTTATTATCGCCTGGCAAATGGTTTGTGGATTGAAGCAGGGGAAGCCAACACGGAATGCTGCATATATTCAGGGCGTTTTCAGGGATTGTTATTCTATCAGAACCCAACCAATTCATTTGGTTGGATCATTGATGCAACAGATGTCCTTTCCGCACCGGGATATTCTTCAGAGCCAACCGGTCAGAAACTTTCACGGGAAAATGTCGTCCAAATCTACGATATGGTTGAAGCGAATGGTACCGACTGGTATATGATCGGCTGGAATCAATGGGTAGAAAGAAGAAAAATTCGACAATTCCATGTCAACACGATTGCCCCGGAAGGTGTGGATAATGGGCGCTGGATCGAAGTAAATCTTTATGAACAAACTCTTGGGATCTATGAAAACAACAAGCTTGTTTTTGCAACTCTGATTGCCAGTGGTGTTGAACCATTTTATACACGCCCGGGTTTATTTCAGATCTATAAAAAGTTGGAAAAAGGCAATATGAGCGGTGCTTTTGAGTCCGATCGGTCAGATTTTTATTATCTCGAGGATGTGCCATTTACCCTTTATTATGACGAGGCCAGAGCATTGCATGGAGCCTATTGGCGAACATTGTTTGGTTATCCACAAAGCCATGGTTGTGTTAATCTCTCAATCGGTGATTCACATATTGTCTACGATTGGGCAAATGTTGGAGATTGGGTTTACGTTTGGGACCCATCAGGCGAGACCCCAACTGATCCGGATTTTTATGGAGCTGGCGGGGCATAAATTTTTTCAATAATAACAAAAGGTCATGATTTTGGATTCATGACCTTTTTCTTTTTCAATCCATTACAACCCGAATTAATTCACGGATTCTGATGTCAAGTTACTGGGTTAGACTAAACAGTGGTTATTGACCAGATTACATAAAAGTTGGAGCAAGCTGGATTATGCGACCGTACTGATCAAGCATATCCTGCCAATCCTGGGGATTAAGGCTGCCAACTGCACGATAGGTTAATACACCAATTACGATACAACAACAGCATAAAACTGCCAGAACGATCAGAACAATTATCCAAATCTTCTTATTATCTTTTTTGGCAGGAGGGGGGTTGTATTCTGATGCGCGATAGCTTGGGACTTCCTGATTGAGGACTGGCTCACCCTGAATTGGAGCAGATGAATAACTTGGTACTTCCTGTTGAACAACCGGCTCATTTTGAACCGGTGAGGAAGAATAATTGGGTACATCAATCAGCTGGTTGGATTGCGGCTGGAAAGCATCTGGATTCAAAGGTTCTTGTGGTGCGGGCACCGTCATATCATTGTTTTGGTCAGAGTCCATTTTAATTCTCCTCTAAGTGAAAAAAATTGAATAAATGAAAACATTTAACTTTAGTATACAAATAAATGACCAAAGTGAAACTATTTATAAGAACTTTTTAGAAAATTCGGGTCTAAACGCGGGTACGTTGGCTTTCTTTTCGAGAAATCCACCAGCCAATGACAATGATCAGTAAAACAACGATGAGTATGGGTAGAATCACTGACAAAACAGAGACAATTGTTGATAAAACATCCTCTAAAAAACTAACCGGCACATTACCTGCGCCGGCTGTTGTGGCCGTCACAGCAGGCCGGATTGCAAAAGTTTTAACAGCGTTGACTCCGCCGGCAACAAACAACCCACAAGCCAGTGAAAGTATGGGCGAAATATCTGTGAGTACATTTGCACTGGCAGCAAATACAATTGCACCAGCAGTGGGACGAACAATGGATTGAATAATATCGTTTACATGATTTACTGCCGGGAATTTATCTGCAAAAAATTCTATTAACGAAAGAAAAAGTAATATTCCGATAATCCACCAGGAGGCCAGTGCATCCCAAGGCGCTTTTAATTTAATCAAATCAGTGAACCGTGCCAGTAGTGCAACGACCAATAATGGTATATAGGCATTTAAGCCAGCACTGGCAGAAAGCCCAAATGCCGAGAATATTCCTAAAACATCCATTTTTCCTCCTAAAAAATAAAACCACCCCAGGTTTGTGTAATAGAAAAACGCAGGATGTCAACAACATATGTCTGAAAAACAGCTATTGTGAAACCTGCCAGAATTGGTATCCAAGCTGCCTTCCAACCAGGATAAGAATTTTCTTTTTTTATCAACATACTGATGAGCAAAGAATAGCACAAGGTAAGAACAAATAAAACAGCCAAACCAGAGAGAATTGCTAAAGGGTACAAGACGATTGGGTTTTCAGAAAGGATCGCCAAGTCCAACAGGGCTGTCAATGAGAGGAGCAAAACAAAAGTTTTCCAATTTGATACGGCTGCTCCATCTTCCCAATTGTTCCAAAGTGTTTGATTGATAATCGGATAGAGAACAAGTGAAATACCCAAGCCAAGTCCTGAACCAGTGAGTAAACGCAACCAATTATGTGGCTCATAAATCCAAATTGAATTTGGAAAGAAATTCAGATACGAATTCAGACCATCCAGGGCAAAAGCGGATGCGAAAAAACCGAGTACAACCAATATCCATTTCGGTGGCATTTTAATTTTCTTGCCAAATTGAAGTTGGAAAACCAATCCCAATAATGTGGCCAGATGCATCCCTGAACAACGTGAACACAACGGCAGGGCACGTTCACCCAAATGGAAAGACCTTAAATCAATTCGGTGACAGACAGCATACCCGATTGCATCCATTTTTCCAAGTAAACCCGAAGGCGCATAGTTTAACCACAGGATCGTTATTGTTAGTGAGGTTAGAATAAGAAGGGTTTTGCCAATCCGAGATTTAGTTAATGGATTTCCTTTGATTTGCATGGGGTGATTATAGTGGCTTCAGGATTTGAGAGCAAGTATTCAATAAAAATGGAACAAATTCAAGTGATTGTTCGTCAAGAATAAAGTTTGGTTTTTGCCATTCATATTTGTCTGCTTGAAAATCCATGATTTGGCATTTTGTTTGAATTAAGGTATGATTTTGATTTATGTTCCTTTTTTTGCTCTCATTTGTTCAAGTAAAGGTGGTGCTTTGAATGAAGATTTTTCGTAAAGTCATGATATTTGCAATGTTATTTATAATAGGTTGTACTGCAATTGTGCCTTCACCCACGCCAGTCATGTCAACTCCTTCGCCTGTCCCCGCCACACCAACTGCGTTACAGCCTTCAACAAATACTCCAACCCTGGAACCCACAGCCACCCAACTCCCTCCAACATCCACACCTACGCCTTCTTATCCGCTTGAAGGATATGGCCCAACAGGTTTTCCATCCAATATCAATCCGCTCACTGGTCTGGAATTGAAAGATCCATCCATGATGAATCGTCGCCCCGTCCTTGTCAAAGTTGAAAATCTGCCTCGTTCAGATCGACCCCAATGGGGACTCACATCTGCTGATATCGTTTATGAATATTACACAGAGCTTGGGACGACTCGTTTTGCTGCATTATATTTTGGGGATGATTCCAAACAGGTTGGCCCAATTCGTTCTGCACGTTTATTTGATATCAATTTGGTCCGTGGATATGGCGCAATGTTCATATTCGGCAGTGCATATGAAGGAACCTATAACCGTCTGGTTAGTTCAGAATTCTATCAACGGCTGATGATTGAGAGCTCAAATACAATAGGTGTTATATCTCGTATCGAACCAAATTCCCGTAATTATGAAGTGGCGGACACTTCCCAGGTCAATGCTTATACTCAGAGGATGGGAATCGATAATACCCGACCCAATTTAGAAGGTATGTTCTTTCAGATGCAGAAACCGGATGGGGGTAAGGAATCAGAATCCACCTATGTTCGTTTTTCCAGCGCAATCTACAATCGCTGGGATTACGACCCGGCAACTCAAGAATATGCCCGTTTTTCAGATGAAGATAATGCTTATAGCCCGGATCAGGAAAAATATTTGCAGCTAGTTGACCGAAATACAAATTCGCCGATTCTGGCTGATAATGTAGTGGTTATTTATGTTCGTCACACAGATATTGATACGCGTCCCAGCGTGGAAGTACTCGATGTCAGTCTTTTAGGAACTGGCAAGGCTTTTGTTCTTCGGGATGGGATGCTGTACGAAGTAACCTGGTCAAGACAAACAGAATCCTCTGTGCTAACTTTGCTGAATGCCGATGGCACACCATTTCCACTAAAACCTGGCAACACCTGGGTGGAGGTTCTGGCTTACAACTCCATTTTAGAGCAACAGAAAGATGGCGCGTTTCGCTTTACGTTCATGCCGGATTGGTAATTCAAAATTATCTTTTCAAAACCAGGGAATTATTAAATTTAACTTAATTGACAAAATAAAAAAACTATGCCATACTACTTTAGTGGATGGAAGCATCCCAATAAAATTCACCATTCTTTGAAAGAGGAGGTGATGTCCATGACTGATTGTAGTCAACGTACGGCTGTGGCATACCTCCTGATCACTCGATAAGGAATATGCCACAGCAATCAAGGTAGAACCGCCTCCTCTTTCGCAGGCGGTTCTTACTTTAAAGGACTACTGAATCCGGCGTAAAACGACAAAATAAAGATTAACCGAGATTCATCGTTCTGTTTTTGTGTAAAAAATCGATTTTTTTCAAATCGTCTTTGACATTTTTATTAACATCTCAAAGTTGAAGCACTGCTTCCACAGCCAGGTCGAATAACAATCTGCGGGTAGCATTGCGGCTGTTCCATTTTCGACCATCCCAGTTTTCTGGTTTGACCAGGTCTCCCCCGTAAACGATTTGGCCAAAAATTACTTTTCGAAATTTAGCAACGGCAAAAAATGCTGCCGCTTCCATTTCAACAATTTCACACCCTTCAGAAATTCTTTTGGCGCGTTTATCTGCAGTTTCGCGATAAATGGCGTCAGTCGTCCATGTTTTTGTGAGATTGTATGGTAAATGATGTTGGTCAAGGGTCATTTTGAGCACTCGAATCGCATCTTCATGGGCATTCACTTCACGGGATGGCATCAGGTAGTGATAGGACACCCCTTCGTCCCGTACTGCACTGGTGATAATGAACGGATGCCCCACATCAACATGGTCATCCAGAACACCGCAGCCGCCACAAGCAATGAATTGGTTTGCACCCATGGCGATCACTTCTTCCAGGATGCCAGCCGATAAGGCAGCGCCCAAACCAGCCTGGTAGACCAGAATAGGATGTCCATTTGTTATATATTGATAAATAGGTAAGGGTCCCATTTCGGAATGTAAATTCTCGAACAATTCGAGCCGTCCCTCTAGTTTAAGTTGTTCGATAATATCGAAAAAGAAGCATGGCACTGCTTTTTTGGGAGCATCTATGCGGTGGTTTATCATGTCTGGATTGATGATTGCACGTGGGGCTGGATCAAATTCTAATAGTGGAATATTTGGGTCAAGCATGGGAATGAATACCTATTTGAATGAATAAATTTTAAATCTTAGAATAACTCGATCAAAAAATAGAGATTTTGAGGATTGAAATCATCTTTCGTGTATTGTATACTGAAACATAGTTTTTACAATCCCATTCTCCTGCCAAATCCTTATGCTGATTCTGGGGAACAGGGGAGAAGTCAGCAAAAACACCGGTTACAGATACTGTGACCGGTGTTTGTTTTTAATTGAGCTATCTTTTTTCAACCCCTTCGAAGAAAATTTGCAGGACCAAATCTGTGGACTTTTGGATTTCTTCCGGGTATTTAGGTTGTTGCGGGTGAAAATAAGAATACATCATACCAAAAAGCAGCTGAGCAGTTTGTTTGATATCCAGGTCTCGTATTTCGCCTTGTTCGATTCCATCTTTTAAAAGGTTCTCAATGCTACCTAAAAAAAGCGTGTGATATTTTTGTCCAATTTCCTGACGAAATTTTATCCCCAAGTGTGAAGATTCGATAAAAATTAAATGGATAACCCCTAATTTTTCAGGACTCTGGTTCATAATTTTTGCCACAAATTGGGCTGTTTTTTCCCTTACTGATGAGGGTTGTTCCAGAATCTTTTGAATGTCCAATTCGATTTCCGAAAAATAATCGACGAATATCTGGCTGGTTAGTGCTTCTTTATCCTGGAAGTGATAATAAAGTGCAGCTTTTGTCATATGGCTGGTTTCTGCAATTTCCCGCATTGAAACCCCATTGAACCCTTTTTCCACGAAAAGTTGTGTGGCAGACTGAATAATCAGGTCACGTCCGGATAAGTTCTTTTCTTTGGAAACAGATGTCTCATTTAGTTCCAGCGTTGGCTCACTCATTTGGTTTCCTTCTTTCTTATCAAAACCCGACATCTACAGCGTTGCCAGATTGGATTGAACAGTTTCTTTTTCGGATTTCTGGCTTTTTAGAAAAAAAGTTAAGATGACTAAACCAACACCAATGATACCGATAAAACGATAACCCGAACTGTAACCTAATACTGGATTTGTGCCAGATGCAGCCATTGCTCCGACGGTAGCACTACCAATAAGCTGCCCGACACTGATAAATACGTTGGCAATTCCCTGGGCTACAGATCTTTCAGATGGTTTTGCTTCGCTTAGCATAATGTACCGTATAGGTGCACCTAACAATGCTGAAAGTCCTAACCCAATTAAAATAGTTGAGACATAGTACATAACGTAAGTTGACGCAAAAAAGCTTAATAACAATGTGCCTGTGGCAGCTAAGAATGTCCCGACGGTTAAAACGGTTTTTGAACCAAATTTATCGAGGAAACGCCCGGCTAAAGGAGAGCCGACCGACATCGCTAAAACCAGGGGCATTAGCATAAAACTGGCGGAAGATTCTTTGATCCCAAAAGCGAAAACCGCCAGTGTTGGCATGAAAACCAGGGATGATTCGATGATTCCAGCTCCAAAGGAAAGTGCATTACCAAGCCTGAGTTGGGCTCTGTCGAAAAGAGATAACGGCAGGATAGGATTTTTGGCTTTTCTTTCAATCCAGATAAAAACTGGTAATAAGACCAGAAAAAGGATCAAAAAGGGTAAGACTGAAGTACTAAGTAAACTGGAAAAGATCCGGGCTGTATCCAGTTGATTAATCCCAAAAGCAAAAGAAGCTAATAAGATTGCCAGAACAAGCATTCCTTTCCAGTCAAACGAACCGACAGTTTCCGGGCGAGTGGTTGGTAAAAGCCGTATGCTTAAGAAAATAACAAAAGCTGCGATGGGAATATTGATCAAAAATAGCCAGTTCCAATTTGCAATAGAAAGAATCACGCCGCCTAAAATTGGACCAATAATAAATGCAATGCCAAATACGGCACCAATCAACCCTAAAGCACTACCGCGTTTCTCCACCGGGAAAGTATCACCAATGACGGCTGAAGCAACCGGGAAAATTCCGCCTGCACCAAACCCTTGAATGGCTCGTCCCAGCAACACAACCCAAAAAGTTTGTGAGAAGGCAATGAACAACGAGCCAATTGCAAATAAAGCCACATCAATTACATAAATATTTCTGCGGCCATAAAGATCGGATAGTTTTGCCATCAATGGCGTGCCAATTAAGTTAAATAAGACATAAATTGAAAAAATCCAACTAAGTGCACGTTCCGATATTTGAAATTGAGCGCGAATCGCGGGCAGTGCCGGACCAACAATTGCAATATCCAGCGCGCCCATTAAAACGCCAAAAAAGAGCACCATCAAGACTTGATTTCGTTTTTTTACTTCCATGTTATAAAATTCCTGTTCCTTATAAAATGTTACTTACCGAACGGTTAGTAAGTAATATTCTATCTTAAGTTTCTGGATATGCAAATTTTTTTGTATATTCGACATTCTACATTCCATGTCTATTATTTAAGAGAAAAATAAATTACTCGTTTTGATCTGAAACAACAGGTTTTACAAGTTTGGTTTTCAATTTCTGAGTGAAAGTAAGAATGGACATTTCTGTCCAAAAACAGGTCAACTTTGATAATCACAGTGTGTTAGTCAGGATTAATATAACAATAAGATTTTTTTTACATAAATTGGATTCGCCTAATATATACAAAATTGTGGCAACATGAAATAGTCTTTCAAACGAAGATGTCTTTTGTCGGTCATTTTTATTTTCTTCACATCTTAGAATACAGACATCAAATCAGGATCTTCCGATTGATGTATTTATTTATGTTTGAAAAGACCATCAAAACGATATGAAATATAACGATATTGCCCTCGGAAAAATCAATTTTTGTAGATGAGTTTTATATTTTTTCCTCTTAATTGACCTGGGCAGTTTTTATTTAAGGGGAGGGGTTGAAATTGTCTCTGAACATTCGGTCTTGTATAAAAGGTGATAAAAAAATATGCAGAGCGACAAGAAAATTGGTACACTTAAGAAAGTTTGGTATCAAATTTTTCCTTGGTTTCAACGAAAATGACCACAAATATACCTGGTGTGGAATCCCGAGATTTTGGAGTAAAGTTGATCCATTCGTTTTGAATGAGAGGTATACATGAAAATTGGTTTACAAATTCCATCATTTACCTGGCCGGGAAGCACAGTCGAAATCGCTCCACGCCTTGCAACAATTAGTTCTACAGCGGATCAGCTGGGTTTCGCCAGCATTTGGGTAATGGATCACTTCTTTCAAATCCGCGGTGTTGGTCAGCCGGAAGAACCCATGCTCGAAAGTTACAGTACTTTGAATTTTATTGCTGCCCATACGCAGAAAGCTCGGTTAGGCACGATGGTGACTGGCGTTATTTACCGTAATCCGGGTTTACTGGTCAAAGAAGTGACTACCCTGGATGTCCTTTCCGGCGGACGCGCTTATTTGGGTATCGGTGCTGCCTGGAACGAGTCTGAATCGGTTGGACTTGGGTTTACTTTTCCGTCGCTTAAAGAACGCTTCGAACAACTCGAAGAAGCTCTCATGATAGCCAAGGCTATGTGGAGCGGCGATGAAACGCCATTCACGGGTAAGCAGTTCCATTTGGAGAGGCCACTAAACAGTCCCCAACCCATCTCCAAACCGCATCCTCCCATCCTTATTGGCGGAGGCGGTGAAAGGAAAACACTAAACCTGGTTGCCAAATATGCGGATGCCTGCAATTTGTTCGCCCGTCTTGGTACAGACGAATTGACGCACAAACTAGATATTTTGAAGCATCATTGTGATTTGGAGGGTAGAAATTACACTGAAATTGAAATTACCGCCCTGGATACCTTCGTAAACATGACCCCAACGGACTTGATTGTGAAATGCCGGGAGTTAAGTCAGATCGGTATCCAACATCTCATCGTAAATATTCCTGATATTGCCACCATCAAACCGCTTGAATGGATCGGTAAAGAAGTTATTCCGGAGGTGGCTGGTTTTTAGCCAATTATTACGAAAGAGATAATTTAAAAACCCACCAATCATTGCCCTTTTGTTTTTATAAAAAATACCTAAGATACAAATGGGTCGCTCGAATAAGAAAATCCTAAATCACAATTTTTGAATTTCCTCAGATTAAATTGTCACATTTGGGTATTATTGTTCAATAGCAAAAGACCTTGTGGTTTTATGATAATTGTTCCGAATCATTCATGATTTTTTGGACAATCTCAAAGAATTGCCCAATATGCAAGCCATCCACCAGCGCATGATTGGCATTCAGGGAAAGGGGCATGAGGATTTGGTCTTGTTGATTGAAAATCTTACCCCAGGTAATACGTGGAAATGAATCCGGGGGATTGAGAGGTAGAGGATGGCTGATTTGAGTAAAAGATACCCAGGTCATGGTGGTTAAAAAGATCATATCATCCCTGCCTGGCTCGTCTTTGATGGATGGATTTGCTCTGGTTGTTTGAATGGCATCCAGCACTCGCTGATGAAAAACCAAAAAATTATTCGCATAGTCGACAGTGGCAAATCCAAAAGTTTTGTCGTTTGCCAAAACAGTAAATGAACTACGAACAACATCATGCTCCACAACCTGTTTTCCACGTATTCGTAAACGTAGTTCAGGAATTTCATTTGCTGCCAGGCTTGTAATATAAGCAATGGTGGCAAATACCGAGTACCCATTCGCTTTGATCCATGGGATTAAACGATCCAAATTCACGTTGGCAGTGATATTTAGATACGGATATTCCAGTCGGTTGTAGAAATTAAAATGCTCTCGACGATTCCAGGTTTTTAGATCAATGATTTTCATTTTTGTCCTAAAATTTCTTCGCAGCCAATCCATTCGATCTCAGCATCCGCAAAGCGTTTCGCCATGATTTGTATGGATTGGGGGTTGTTGTCTATCAACACGAATTTTCGGCCAAATTCCAGACAGGCTGCTCCGGTAGTACCTGA
>PHBS01000247.1 GCA_002841995.1 Chloroflexi bacterium HGW-Chloroflexi-8 | reverse complement strand
TCATCCCGGCTGCATAATAAGAAATGTGATTTTCATTGAGCAATTGAAATGTTTCTTCCAAAGGTTCTACACCCTTGTCTACAAGATGATTTCCGGTCAATTCCACCACATCTACACCCAGGTATGTCATTAGATCCATATATTCCGGCCGGCTGCAAAAAAACGTATCTTTTTGTGCCGGATCTGCTAACGGACAATCTTTCCAAAATGAAGATTCATTGGATATATGGGAAATATCTGCATCGTCAAACCAACCTTTTACCAATTCCCCTGGATATTGCATTCCGCTAATTTCCATTTTTGCCCCTGTAGCACGAACCAGGGCAGTTGTACCAGTTAATAAAACTGAGGTGAATTTATTTGAATCTCTATTTGAAAATTTTTTTATTCCGAAAGATTCTATTTTCTCTTTGAATTCTTCATTCGTACAATTAAAACCCAACGGAATCGTCAATAAATATTTACTGGAATCAAATTTCTGATCGAATGGGGACTTACCTTCAATATTCATCACTTTTAGGGCAGGTGTAACCTCATCAAAAGGTATAATCGCAACAAAATTAGGGTTAGCATAGAGAAAATCTATCAAATTCTCATTTTTATTTTGCTCGGCTGATTTCTGATCTAATTGAAAAACTAATTTGAGAATGTTAAATATTTCAACAGGAAGAACAAGTTCCGTTGCGTCCAATTTTGGATTCGTACTTCCATTCAATAAATTGAGAACATCCTCCGAAGGATATCCATCTCGAATTGTTGGAAAAGGCGCTACCAACGCCATGACGATTTCACCGGAAAGAATTTGTGGATCCATGACTGATATTTCACAATCCGGATTTTCTTCCCTCCCAACCACATGGAACATTGGGTAATCATCTATCCATTCAGTCCAATTTTCAAGATCAGGTGGAACAAAAATTTTCACCAATTCTGGCACTGAAGTGTTTTTTGAGGCGGGTAAAAATGGTGTTGGGGATTCCTGGATATTTTCTGGAACAATTTGTTCAGTTGTTTCAACAATTGATCCAGTTTTTGGACTTAAATCAGAACAACCGGAAAGGAAAGCGATAAAAATTATTGTGACAATTAATCGATAGGATTTCATGAATTGTCATTCAGGAAATAAAAACTATTTTCAAACATTTTTCTCATGAACTGGTTTGATTCTTCATTGGTCATAAATCTTGGCTGTCCATAATCCTCATTAATAATTGGATAAATCTCATTATTTACATACTTCCCATTGTAAAAGTAGTGAACATCAATAGTAGACTTTCTCAGCCAATTATCCATCTGATCAAAAAATAAGTTGCCTAATCCATAATGAATAAACGAATTATTTATAAAATCAAACCCTTGCGGAAAATGCGCCTGGCTTCCACTGACAATGACAGCACCATTTTTGGCAAGTTCGGAGAAGTCGTCTCTTAATTGCTTTATAGGGATAAAATCTTCTACCTCAAAATGTTGTAAGGTTACGATT